>DASXMT010000588.1:0-10216 GCA_036495505.1 Acidimicrobiales bacterium
ACGGCGGAGCAGCTCTACTCCGGGTCCGCCGACTGGACGGCTATCGGTGAGCTGAAAGCCCACGTCACCGGGATCCCGGTCCTCGGGAACGGGGACATCTGGGAGGCGTCCGACGCGCTGGCCATGATGGAGGCCACCGGATGCGATGGGGTGGTGGTGGGACGGGGCTGCCTGGGGCGACCGTGGTTGTTCCGGGACCTGGCCGACGCCTTCGCCGGCCGGCCCTCGCAGCGCCCACCGGACCTCGGTGAGGTGACCGCCGTCATGGTCACCCACGCCCAGATGCTGTGCGGTCTGTTCGGCGAGACCCGCGGGATCAGGCAGTTCCGCAAGCACGTGTCCTGGTCCCTGACCGGTTTCCCCGTCGGCGGCGAGCAACGGCGGGCCATGGGCCAACTCGACTCGCTGGCCGAGCTGGACGCGGCGGTAGCCCGACTGGACGCCGGCCAGCCCATGCCCGTCGAAGCGATGCGGATGGCGCGGGGCCACACCAACGGCCCCCGGCCGGTGGCCCTGCCTGACGGATGGCTCCAGGCCATCGACGACCTTACCCCGCCCGACGGTGGAGACGAGCTCGTCTCGGGAGGTTGAACTGGCTCCGAACTGGGATTGAACCGACCTCGATGCTCAGTGTGGGAAGATGCACTCCGGTTGATCGCGCCGGGACCGCCGGCACTTCGCTCCGGTACACCTGTCCGGTCGGGCCCCGCTCACCCACTCCCTGATGATCGTCGGATCCTCCCTCACCATAGAAATCGGCGACCGGACGCTGCTTCGTGACGCCTCCTTCGTGGTCGGGGCCGGCGAGAAGGTGGGGCTGGTCGGCCGCAACGGGACGGGCAAGTCGACGTTCATATCAGTGGTCATTGAAGAGCCGGGGCGCAACGTCCGCTCAACGGGCAGCGTGCGCATCCGGGGGACATTCGGCTACCTGCCCCAGGTCCCCGTCCCCCTCGGGATGGGTCTCGACCCCAACGGGTTCTCCCACGTCCTCTCGGCTCGAGGTCTCGACGTCCTCGACGACGCGCTGGGCAAGGCCCGAACCCAAATGGCCAAGGACCCCAGCTCGGAGAACATCGAGTTGTTCTCGGACCTGGAAGAACAGTTCCGCGAGAACGGTGGCTACGAGGCCGAGGCCATCATGGCCCGGCTGGCCGACGGATTGGGCCTGCGCCAGGAATTGTTGCTCGAGGACATCGAGGGTCTGTCCGGTGGCCAGCGGCGACGGGTCGACCTCATCCGCATCCTGTTCCAGGCGCCCGACATGATGATCCTGGACGAGCCCACCAACCATCTCGACCTCCCGGCCAAGAAGTGGTTGATGGAGGAGCTGCAGAAGTTCAACGGCGCCATTCTGGTGGTCAGCCACGACCTGAAGCTGCTCGACCACTCGATCAACAAGGTGCTCCACCTCTCCGACAGCCGGTTGCACGAGTTCAAGGGGACCTACTCGAGCTACCTGACCCAGCTCGAAGCCGACCTGAGCCAACGAGAGCGCTCGGCCCAGCTGGAGGGGCGCGAGATCAAGCGCCTGTCGACATTGGCCGACTCCATGCGAGGGAGCACCAACCGACGGGCCCGCATCGCCAAGTCGATCGACAAGCGCGTCGAGCGGCTCGAGTCGTCCAAGACCGAGGTCCACAAGCGCGAGCGGGCCAGCAAGTTCCGCCTGCCCACCCCGGCGAGGTCCGGTGAGGTCCCGATCCGCACCCACGAGCTGGCCGTCCGTTATGGCCGTACCACGGTCTTGTCCAAGGTGGAATTCCATGCCCGCCGACGGGATCGGATCGTGATCGTGGGTCGCAACGGGGCGGGCAAGTCGAGCCTGCTCCGCTGCCTGGCCGGGGTGCAGAAGCCCTCGAGCGGCAGCATCGAGCTGGGAGCCAACGTAGCGCTGGGCTACTTCGCCCAAGAGCACGAGCAGGTGAACCTGGACGCCACCGTGTTGGAGAACCTGGATGACGGCGTGTTGACCACCGAGACCGAGCGACGGGCCCTCTTGGGGTCGTTCGGCATCGCCGGAAAAGCCGCCCATCAGATGCCGGGCACGCTCTCCGGTGGTGAGCGGGCCAAGCTCGGGCTGGCCATGCTGGCCGCCGGACGGGCCAACATCCTCCTCCTCGACGAGCCGACCAACAACCTCGATCCATCATCGATCAAGGCCGTCGGGGGCATGCTCAGCGAGTGGGAGGGCACCGTGGTGGTGGTCAGCCACGACCGCGACTTCGTCGCTGCCCTCGAGCCCACCCACTGCCTACTCCTACCCCAAGAGCAGTTCGTCCACTGGGACGAGAGGTACCTTGAACAGGTGGAGATGAAGTGACGGCGGACCCCACCCCAACGGGCTGAACATGAACATGCGGGAACCGCCCGAGGACGCCCCCGGGGTCGAACGCCTCCTGGCCCTGTCCGACGGGGTTGTCGCCATCGCCCTGACCCTGCTGGTCTTGTCGTTGCACGTGCCCATCAGCACGGTCCTCCACCCCATCAACCCAACCTCTTGGCGGGACCTCGCCCACGCGCTCCGGGGACTGACCGATCCCTTCATCAGCTATGTGATCTCCTTCTATGTGATCGGCCAGTTCTGGTTGGCCCACCACCGGACATTCCGGCTCATGGCCGGCCACGACGAGGGGTTGGCCTGGTGGAACTTCCTCTTTTTGTTCGCCATCACGCTGTTGCCATTCAGTGCCGACCTGCTCGGCCAGTACTCCGAGAATCCCCTCGCTGTGGATATCTTCGCCCTCAACCTGTTGGTGGGCAGCCTGTCCACCGTCATTGTCATTGCCGCGGCCCAGAGGAAAGGCCTCCTCCTCCCCACGGCCAAGCCGGAGGTGCTCCGTGCCGGCCGGGTGCGTGCCTTGGGCATCATCGTCGTCGTGGCCGCATCGATGGGGGTGGCGTGGTTCTCCCCAGAGGTGGCCAAGTACATGTGGTTCCTCATCGCCATCGTGCCCCGGGTGATGAACCGGTGGGTCGAGCAACACGTGCCGTACGACGAGGGAGCCGCTCCGACGACCGGTTCCGTCTCCCCGGCCGACTGAGGGAACGGGGCCGCCTTTGAGTGCGCCGTTAGGCTTGTCGTCATGGCGGCGCACTCGTTTGAGCTGATCTGCGAGATCGAGCCACCGACCACGCCCGACCTGGACCACGTGCGTGACCAGATCGACGCGCTGGGACCTGTCGCTTCTGCCTTCCTCATCCCCGACAACCACATCGGGAGGGCCACCGTCTCGAGCGTGGCCGTGGCTCACGAAGTCGAGGTGATGGGTGGCCGGTCGATCGCCTGTCTCAACGCCCGCGACAGGAACCTCTTGGGCTTGCAGCGCGACCTGCTCACTGCGGCGGCCTACGGCGTCCACCAATTCCTGTTCGTCTACGGCGACAAGCCGGCCACCGGGGGTCGCACCGGCGAGCTCAACGTTCGGACCATGATCGACGAGGCACGGTCGTTCGCCGAACGGCCGGGGCTGAAACATGCCCCGCCGTTCCGCGTCGGTGCCGCCGCCGGGTTGGGCCCGCTTCCGGCATGGAAACGCGAGGCGGACTTCCTCTTCGTCCAGGTCGGCTTCGACCTGGACGCGCTCCTGCGGTGGCGCGAGCAGATCGACCTGGAGATCCCCGTGTACGCCGGAGTCATGACCCTGGCCAGCACGACCATGGCCCGCAACCTGGCCGCCACCATCCCCGACATCGTCATCCCTACCGCTCTGGTCCGATCGATCCAACAGGATCGGAGTGCCGGGGTGGAGGCCGCATGCGAGCTGGTACTAGAGATCCGTGACAGAAGGGCGTTCGAGGGCGTCCACCTGGTACCGGCGTCCCGCTACCGAGAGGTGGCCACCAGGTTGGCGAACTCCTTGGCCTGACCGGCCGGGTCCCGGCGGCCGGTTTGCCGGCCCACGATCGCCCTGCACGATCAGCCCGCGGGGAGCACCGTCGTCGTTGTTGGCGCAGTCGTGGCAGCCGAGCTCGGTGCCACTGCGTCGGCGACAGGAACGCTAAAGACGAACGAGGCCGTCATGCAGTCGGTCGGCTGGCTGGCCACCACGGTGTACTGGACCGTGTTCGGTGGCGTCGTGGAGGTCGTGGTGGTGGTGCCGGGCGTCGTGGTCGTGCTGCTCGGAGTCGTGGATGTCGTCGTCGGCGTGCTACTCGTGGGAGGCGGCAACTGCCAGACGCTGAGGCTGGGCTCGGCCGCTAGGCACGTGAACTGGGGATCGGTGGTGGTGAACCCGGTCAGGGTCCCCACCGACACAGCCCCGAACAGCATCGTGACGGCGGCGACCGGGCTCAAAGTCACCGGCATCGGAACAGGCGGTGGGTCGGTGGGCGGCTGGGCGACCGGCTTGTGCCACTGCCCGATGTATGTGAGGGCAGGTGGCGGCGGTGTGGTGCCGCTCGGGGGTGTGCCGGTCGTCGGGGTGGTGGTGCCGCTCGGGGGTGTGCCCGTCGTCGGGGTGGTGGGCGCCGTGCCCGGCGTGGTCCCCGCGGCCACCGGGCTGGGGGTGACCGGCTGGGTCCGCGTGCCCGTAGGTGTCGACGGTTCTGCGGGGGGCGCCGTGGGGGCGATGGTCGGGACCGAGCTCGATGGCGCCGGGTTGGTATCGGGGCCGCTCGGCTGCACCTTGGTCACTGGAGCGAACCCGTCGAGAGCGGCCAGCATGGACGGATCGTTTCCGTCCATGCCCAACGCCCAGATCCCGAGGCCGCCAAGGCCGTAGGACTGCCCGAGCTGGGCCAGCTGGTAGAGCGAGGTCGGGTCCTCGAAGAAGGTCTCGTGCCACTGTGATCCAACCTGGTACGCCGTCCACGCTGTGCCCGTCACCGGGTCCCGGTACCTCGGGTGACCGCTGGCCATCACCTGGCCGTAGGTGACCGGGGTCTCTCCGCCCGTCGCCTGTGCGGTCAGGGTGCCATCGGTGGTGGGCCAGTCCTCGCCGTAGTACGGGGTGCCCAGGATCACCTTGCTCGCCGGCACGGCCGCTGTGTATTGCTGCACCGTGGTCAAGTCGCTGAACATCGAGCTGGTGAGCGGGGAGGTCGCCTGCGGGGTGGCGTCCAGGTTGAGTTGGTAGGCCATCACGAAGAAGCCGTCCACGGCTGGGGCGATGGCCGGCACGTCGTAGAAACCATTCGGGTCACCGGCCGAGCTGGCATAGGTGTCCACGGTCACCTGCCAGTGGGGGTTGACGGCATGCAGGTGGCTCGACACCTGGGTGATCAGGTTGGTCAAACCGGTTTGGTCACCGCTCCCCTCCCCCTCGAGATCGAAATTGACGCCGTCGAGGTTCTTGGACTCGATCGTCGAGGTCAGCTGGGCGGCCAGGGTGGCCGGCGCGGTGGGACTCGACGTGAGCTGGTCGAGCGCGCTCTGATCGAACTGGCCGGCGGTCAGCACAACCCGGTCCCCCGCGGCGTGGGCCCGATTGGCCAAGTCGGCGAAGGCCTGGCTCTGGAGGCCGTCCCAGCCAGGGCCCGACTGGTCGAGTGTCCCATCCGCGTTCACGTCCACGTTGAAGTAGGCCACGGTGGTCAGTCCGTTCACGTCGAACCCCGAGCT
The DNA here is from genome assembly GCA_036495505.1 of Acidimicrobiales bacterium. Lineage (GTDB taxonomy): Bacteria > Actinomycetota > Acidimicrobiia > Acidimicrobiales > RAAP-2 > DASXMT01. The sequence continues at coordinate 5,564 of DASXMT010000588.1, forward strand.
CGACGACAGCGTCCAATAGGGTGCGAAGCCGAACACCTCGTGGGGGCGCAGCGGCGCAGCGTCGGCCACCGACGTCGGAGCCGGAAGCGGTGCCGCGGTCGCCGGAGTAAGCGTCGGCGTCGATCGATCCAGGGGACGGAACTGGGCGTTCCCCCGTTGGAACCGAGTGTGGTTGGCGGCAAGGGTGGATCCGTTGGTACCCGGGATCGCGGTCAGGGCGACGCCGCTCGCCATGCCCAATACCAGCACGGCGCCCACGATGATGTAGGCGCGCCGGGACCGGTGAGCGCCGGAGCGCAACGGTGAGGCCACCGCCCGGGAGAGCCGGGCCGGCAGCGCAAACCGGTCCCACCGCCACCTCATGCCGTCTGAGAGCTCATCGGTGCTGCCCTCCGTCGTTGCCCAGTCGCCAGCTGGCGGTGCCGCACTGACGATTGTTCACCGTTTGGACCCGACCGCGCAACGCGCCCCCCGCCGGGCGTACGAGCGCCCAGCTGAGAGGGGTTGTCCACCGTCGCGCCGCGGGTCGAATCCGCCGGGAGCACGCGGTTCAGATGAGCCCGAGACGGGCGAGCGTCGACGAGAAGGCGTCGAACAGCTCGAGTTCACCGAGCTCGTGCTCGGCCACCCACCGAACCTCGGCTGTCTCCCAGCCAAGCGTCGCCGGAGGGTCGAACCGTTGGGGAACATCGACGACCACTGTCCAGTACGACCAGCCCCCGTGGTCGTCCTGGTGGGTCTCCCCCAGTTCGAACTCGTCGAGCTGGGACCCGATCTCCTCGCCGAATTCCCGCAGCGCTCCGGCGAGGGGTTCCTCGCCGAGATCCAGCGCACCGCCGGGAATGGCCCAGGTACCACCCCGGTGGCAGTGGAGAGAACGTCGGGCCAGGAAGTACCAGGTACCGTCGTCACCGACGTGGCGGACCAGCACCCCGGCGGCGCCGTACCTGCCCCACCGCATGGACCCGTCGGCCAGCGTGACGAACCCGTCGCCCGATCCGGCAAGGTTCACGGCGACTGCTCTTCGGTCACGGTCGTTGGCGCGTCTTTGGGCATGGTCATGGGGCTGGCGTCAGTTTTGCACCGGACGGCGTTGGACGCCCGACGGACGTGCACCTACGGTCGGGGAGCGGCCGAACCCGACCGTAGCGACCCATCCCATGCGTAGCGAACATATGTTCGCTACTATGTGCCGATGGGTGCCCCCGAATTCTTTCGGTGGAAGCTGGTCGACGACGACACCAACGGCGGCCAGCTGGCCTTTTTCAGCCCCGAGGACCTGGGCCAACGCCACGTGGGCACCGGCGAATTCCGGGGCTACGAGTTCCTCCACGTGAACGCCAAACGGATCATCAACACGGTGCCGGCCGCGTCATCCATGCCCTTCCGCCACACCATCAACGCCTACCGGGGCTGCAGCCATGCGTGCGTGTACTGCTTCGCCCGCCCCACTCACGAGTACCTGGGTCTCGGCATCGGTGAGGACTTCGAGCGGAAGCTGGTGGTCAAGATCAACGCCGTCGAGCGGGTGACCGCCGAGCTTCGATCCGACCGGTGGGCGGGCGAGACCATCGCCATGGGGACCAATACCGACCCCTACCAACGCTGCGAGGGCAAGTACCACTTGACCAGGGGAATCGTCTCGGCCCTGACCGAGGCGGCGAACCCCTTCTCCATCCTCACCAAGTCCACGTTGATCGTGCGTGATCTCGACCTGTTGGCCGATGCGGCAAAGCGGACGTCGGTTCAGTGCAGCTTCTCCATCGGCACGCTCGACGAATCCGTGTGGCGGGCGACCGAGCCGGGAACCCCCCACCCACGCCAGCGCGTGGCCGCGCTCGAGAAGCTGGTCGACGCCGGTGTGGCCACCAGCGTGCTGGTGGCTCCGGTCATTCCCGGGCTCTCCGACTCTCCTGATCAGCTGGCCGAAGTGGTCGACGCCTGCGTGGAGGCCGGCGCCCGGTCGGTGACGGCCATCCCGCTCCACCTGCGACCGGGGGTCCGCGAGCACTTCATGGAATGGCTCCGCCGGGAGCGACCCGAGCTGGCTCCGCGCTTCGAGCGGCACTATCGACGGTCCTACTTGGCCAAGTCGGATCAGGAGCGGATCATGGGGTTCGTGCGGGACCGGGTGGCCCGCCGCCGATGATCTGCGATCTAGTGGTCTTTCATCACCAGATCGGCCAGGTGCGACTCCCCTCCAGGCAAGGTGACCACCTCGAGCCCGTCTCGATCGACCAGCCACTGACGGTTCCGCCGGTGGAGGTCGTGCTCCTCGTCGAACCGATTGACGGCAACCACCAGACGCGCCGGCCCTCCGGTCCCGGACTGCGCACCGGCCAGCCCGCTCAGCGCCCGGGCTGACAGCCGGACGCTGTTGATCATGCCCAGGCCGGCATCAGCCACCAAGACCACGATCTCCGGTCGGAGCAGGCGGCCCACATCGACTGCGTCCCCGTCGGATGCCTGGGGCGAGCACACACCGCCGGCTGTCTCCACCAATCCGACGGCCACCGACGACGCGGGCCAGCGCAGCTCGTCGGCCAGGTCGCCGACCGTGAAGGGCGGAAGTCCGAGCACCTCGGCCGCCATGGGGGGAGCCATGGCCCGGTGGTAGGAGCGGGCCGGCAGGCACACCACGTCAGGGTCCTCGCCTGATGCCTCGCCCAGGACCTGCGCGTCGCTGCGATCCCCGCGATGGTCGGCTTCCAGGTCGACGTCAAAGGACTGGGCCGGCTTGCGGGCGGCAACGCTGACACCCCTCCCCCGCAGCTGCTTGAGCAGGCTGGCCGCTACCCACGTCTTTCCCACCTCGGTGCCCGTCCCGCACACCAGGACCACCCGGTCAGGACGCGAGGGCATCGGGCTCCCTCGACGTGCCCGCTGGTTCCGTTTCCGCCGGCCGGGGCGCCGGGGCCAAAGCGGCCAAGCCGTGGGCCAGCCGGTCCACCTGCTCGTCGGTGTGGGCCGCCGAAAGGGTCACCCGGAGCCTCGACGTACCCACCGGAACGGTGGGCGGCCGGATGGCCGGGACCCAGAGCCCCTGCGACTGCAACGCGGTCGACGCGGCGATGGCGGCGGCCTCCTCGCCCATGACCACCGGGATGATCGGGGAGCGGTGTCGGGGGTCGGGGGCGATCCGGGCCACGAACCCGGACAGCCGGGCCCGCAGGTTGTCACCCTCTGGCGATCGCACGATTCCCACCGCGGCCAGGGCGGCGGCGGCGGCGGCCGGGGTGGGGGCGGTGGTGAAGATATACGGCCGGCCCAAATTGACGAGCAGCTCGACCGACCGCGCCGGGCCGGCGACGAAGCCGCCCAGGGCCCCCAGGGTCTTGGACAGGGTACCCACCCGCAGCACGTCGACCTCGTCCATGGCCCCCGTCGGCAGATCGGGCCCGAGGACGGCATGGGCCTCGTCCAGCACGAGCAGGGCGCGGTGGCGCGCAGCCAGGTCCACCAGGCCCTCGAGATCGGCCTCCTCGCCGTCCATGGAGAACAGGGTGTCCGAGACGATGATCGCTCGCTCCGGCGACGCCGAGAGCAGCCCGTCCAGGGCACCGAGGTCGCCATGGGGAAAGACCGTGGCCGTGGCCCGAGCCATGCGGCACCCGTCGATGATCGACGCGTGGTTGAGCTCGTCTGAGTAGATCCGGGCCCCGTTCGCCCCGAATACCGACAATACCGACAGGTTGGCGGCAAAGCCGGTGGGGAAGACGACCGCCCGTTGGCACCCCTTCCATTCAGCCAGAGCCGATTCGAGCGCCTCGTGGATGGGGCGCGACCCCGTGATCAAGCGGGATCCCCCCGAGCCGGCGCCCCACCGGTCGAGTGCGGCGTGGGCCGCGCCGACCACTGCGGGATGGGAGGCCAGGCCCAGATAGTCGTTGGAGGCGAAGGACACCATCTCGCCCGGTGTCCCGGCCAGGACCCCGGTCGTACTCCGGGCATCGAACGTCCGGGGTGCACGCCACTGGCCCGCGGCCTCCACCCGAGCGCGCGTCGCCTCGACCCACTCCGACCACGGCGACTCGGGGCTGTTCACGCGCTGCCTTCGGTCGAGGGGGCCCGATGGTCCTCGCTCCACACCGCGTCGATGGAACGAGCCAGGACCTCGACCACGTGTTGGATCTCGGCGACCGTGGTGGTCAGCGGGGGCATCACCACCACCACGTCACCCAGGGGGCGGAGCAGGATGCCCTGGTCGACGGCCCGGGCGCAGACCCGCCGGCCCCACCGTTCGCCTCCGGGCGGAGGGGCCAGCTCGATGCCCGCCATCAGCCAGCGTTGGCGGACGGCACCAACCCCCGGCTGGTGAGCAATCCGGTCGGCCAGGTCCTCGGCCAGCGCCGCCGCCGTGGCCGTCACGTTGGCCAGGACATCCCATTCCTCGACAAGTTGGAGGTGACGCAGGGCAACGGCGCAAGCCAGCGCGTTCCCGCCGTAGGAGTGCCCGTGGTACAGCGTCTGCTCGCTCAGATCAGGCCCGGCGAAGGCGGCGAATACGGGACCAGAGGCCACGGTGACCGACAACGGGAGGTAGCCGCCGGTGATGCCCTTGCCCAGGCAGAGGATGTCCGGTCGCAGGTCGCCCCACTCGGAGGCGAACAGCTTGCCCGTACGCCCGAAGCCGGTAGCCACCTCGTCGCACAT
>DASXMT010000589.1:0-3066 GCA_036495505.1 Acidimicrobiales bacterium
CCCGGCCGGCGGCGATGGAGCTCACCGGCGAGAGCGGATTCGACAACATCGGCACCGTGGCAGAGATCGCCGGACATACGGTCACCCATGAACGGTGACCGTGATGTGGCTGTCTTCGAAATGCGGGCACCCGGTTACGAGGACGGTCGGCTGGGCCGAATGCACCGGGAGATCGCCGATCGTACGTTGGATCTGGCGTTGCGCTGCGTACCGGCGAGGCGCGGTAAGGCCCGCACCGAGCGCCGGGCCACCCGGGTGCTCACCTCGGCCGGGTTCGGCCCACCGCAGTGGAACGAGGTGTACACCGTCCTCATCCGCGCCGTGACCACCACCAAAGACGCAACGACAGACGGGCAAAGGATGAGCGCCGCCCTTCGTTACGGAGAACAGGCGTCGAGGCATGAGGGCGAGTCCGGCGCGTATCGACGACCTACGACAGCCCTGCTGGCTGCCCCAGCTGGTCCGACGACGAATCGATGTCTCAGTGAGGTGCGGCGATTCATCGACGACTGCGGGCTCTTCGGAGATGTCGATCTCTTCCAGCCGGGGACCGATGATTCGTGGGCTCCTCCGGTGTCTACGCAGGTGACAGTGGAGCGAGAACACAAGAGGAACGCGTGCCGATGAGGAAGTTGATCGAATCGATCCATGTATCACTGGGCGGAGAGGTCGGGTCGAACGAGTGGGCCTTTCCATACTTGGACGAGGACCACAATGCCTACGCCACAGAGTTGCTCTTCGGAGCGGACATGTTGCTACTGGGTCGAAAGACCTATGAGGGCCTGTCCGCGGCCTATCCGACAATGCCCAAGGGTGAGCCCGGCGTCCCGGATGACTTTGTCGACCGGATGAACGCCATCCCGAAATACGTGGCATCCACCACCCTCCGTGAGACGACCTGGAATGCCACGGTCATCTCCGGCGACGTGGCCTCGTTCGTCGCTGATCTCAAGCAACAGCCCGGCGGCAACATCGTGAAATACGGAAACGGTCCTCTGGACGCCACACTGATGCAACATGGCCTCATCGACGAGTTCCATCTGCTGGTCACACCGGTCGCCGCGGGGCGGGGCCAACATTTGTTCGAGGAGATCGACGGCGCTCCGGCGCTCGAGCTCCTGGACGTCAAGCCGTTCAGGAGCGGCGTTGTGTTGCTGACCTATACCCCGGGGTAGACCTGGTGCAGCGCGTGGCCCACCGGCGGCGCTACAAGGTATCGAGGATTTCCTCGGCGGTCCTCTCCCCCGAGCGGACCGCCCCTTCCATGAGGCCGTGCAGCTCCGTTGCCCGCTCTGATCCGGCCCAGTAGACGTTCCCGACCGGTTGGCGGATGGCAGATCCGTAGCTCGTGACAGCGCCAGTCGGCAGGTGGGCGATCATGCCGCCCAGCGACCAGGGCTCCGTAGACCAATCCGTCTCAAGGTACGCGCTGGGGGATAGTGCCTTTGGACCGAGGCGCTTGGCCAGCTCCTTCAGCCATGCCTCTCGCCGCTCCTTCGCCGGAAGCCCGGCCAACGCCAGAACCTTCGGAGCAACCGAAAAGCTCGTGAGTACTCCGGGTGACGCCCCGAGGGGCGACTGGTCAATCGATATGGGAACGAACGACTCCGGTGCAACCGTCTCGCCAGTGAGACCATCATTTCGCCAGAACGGTTCGTCGTAGCTGACGATGGTCTTGATGACCGATCCCGGTATGTAGCGTCGCAAGAGATTGGCGTGTGTCGGCGGCAGAGGTGGATCGAACTCGAGCTTGTTGGCCAGCACCGGCGGCGAGGCAACGATGACCCGTCGGGCCTTGACCTTCGCGCCATCGGCTGTGACCTCGACAAAGTCATCGGCCTGCCGGATGGAACGGACGGGCCGAGAAAGTCGAACCCGGTCCCCGAGGGGACTCGCCATGCGCACCGCCAACTCCGGGCTTCCGCCGTCGATGAGGTGGGTTTCGGTCTGTTTGGTGTCGGCGTAGTACTGAAAGCCCCCTCCGCCGGCTGCGAGCACCATGCTTCCCAACAGCGAGACCTCTGAGGGATCCACGCAAAAGAAGGTGCTCATGCCGACCAGGAGGAGTGCCTGCGCTTTCTTGGAGGGTACGTTCATGGGGTTGGTCATCCAGTCGGCGAGCGAGATCGAGTCGAGCTTTTCCGCCCCTGGGGTGTTCCACGGGGTTTCGATCGGGACGCGCTTGACGATCCGGTCCAGACGCCACAAGCCGAGTCCCAAGGCTGCGACATGGTTCAGCCCAAATTTTGGAATGAGGCCGCTGTAGCGATGCTGGGCGCCACCGATGTCAAGCAGGACGTCGCCATCCTCGAACTGCGGGTACGTGGTCATACCGAGTTCCTTGCAGATGGCGAACATGCGGTCCTGCTTCTTTCCCAGCCAGGTACCGCCAGCCGAGACGACCGTGCCATCTGACATCTCCCGATTCCACACTCGTCCCCCGACCCGATCGCGCGCTTCGAGCACGATCACCTCATGGCCAGCTGCGACCAGCTTGCGTGCAGCGGCCAATCCCGCGAATCCTGCTCCCACCACGCAGACTTCGGTCTCGTCAGATTCCATGGTCGAATGTTTCCACGAAACCTCAAGGTCCAGGGGGATGAATGACCGTGCGCACTGAGACGTTCGGGCATCTTCAACTCCGGTCGTGACGGAACATGAGGCGTCCCACCGACTTCCACGAAGGCGACGGATCGGTTCCGCACGCTGTTGGCTGCCACCGGAATGCCAGCCGACTATTATGACGCTCTGGCGATTGAGTCCCCATGACCCAGCAATCGGCTCTCGATTCGGCACGAAGCCAAGCGATCGAGGTCGCCCACGGTTGGTCCGTGGCAGGCTCGCCGCCGTCGTGGGCACTCACCGCTGGAATGTTCACGGCTCTGGGGCACGACGAGGAACTGGCGGCCATGGCCGCGGAGATTCCCTCGAGAGCTGGTTCCCGCGCTGCTTTTCTAGGCTGCCGTCTGTCAGCTGATCGCCGAGGATGAGCCGCCCGGGCTCGTCGACTATTTCCCGGTCGCCGGCGGACGGCAACGTCCGTTCGACTCGACGTTCGAGCCGGCT
>DASXMT010000590.1:0-7227 GCA_036495505.1 Acidimicrobiales bacterium
GCATGATGACCGTGGTCATCATCGCCTTCCTCGCACTGGCCGGCACCATCGCAGCCGGCTGGTCACCGAAGCTGGGGCTTGACCTGGACGGTGGACTCGAGGTCGTCTACCAGACCGCCCACCATGTGAACAACGCGGACCTCGACACCACGGTGAACATCCTCAACAGCCGGGTGAACGCCCTGGGCGCATCGGGCGCCCAGGTAGCCAGCCAGGGGTCGAACGAGATCAACGTGTCGATCCCGGGGGCCAAGAACGTCAACCAGATCCTGGCCACGTTGGGGAACACGGCCCAGCTCTTCTTCCGGCCGGCTATTTGTTATGCCGTCCCTCACACGGTGGCCAAGGGGAAGGCGTCTGCCACCGGGCCGCTGCCATCGTGCCCGGCCAGCTCGCAGCTGACCGAAACCAACATCGGAGTCACGCCGAACAGCAGCGCCGCCGGATACTCCGCCCCCGGCCTCACCGCACTCGAGCAGAGCCCGGTACAGGCCTTCGGCCCCTACCCGAGCACGAGCTCGCTGAACGACAAGCCTGGAGACACCGTGCTCTTGCCAGCCGCGCCGGCAGCGGGTTTGGGCAGCCTGCGCATGGTCCTGGGCCCAGCTGGCGTCACCGGCACCGCTGTGCACACGGCAACGGCTCAGCTGGTCAATGGCAACTGGGCCGTCAACATCGCCTTGACCGGTCCCGGGTCGACGGCATGGGACAACCTGGCCAAGCAGCAATTCCACGCCATCATCGCCATTGATCTCGACGGCCAGGTCATCGACGCACCCATCACTCAGCCCACCCAAGCGTCGTTCACGTCGTTCGGCGGACAGGTGCAGATCAGCGGCGGCTTCACCGAGACCCAAGCAAAGAACCTGGCGACCGATCTGACCTACGGCGCACTGCCGGTGAAGTTGAATCGGATCACCGTCCAGACGGTGTCCCCGTCGCTAGGGAAGGCATCGCTCGACGCCGGCCTGATCGCCGGTTTGGCGGGCCTGGCCCTGGTCATGATCTACACCATCTTCTATTACCGGCTGCTCGGGATCGTGGTAGTGGCCGGTCTGGCCGTGACCGGGGCCCTGCTGTGGTCCATCATTGCGGCAATGGGGCATTGGTTCGGCACCACCATCGATCTGGCCGGGATCATCGGTGTCATCGTCTCGGTGGGTATCACTGTCGACTCCTACATCGTCTATTTCGAGCGATTAAAAGACGAGGCCCGGGCAGGGCGCACCGTGCGGTCAAGCGTGGACAAGGGGTTTCACAGCGCGTTCCGGACCGTACTGGCTGCTGACGCCGTCTCCTTCTTGGGCGCTGCCATCTTGTACGAGATCTCCATCGGCGACGTCAAAGGCTTTGCCCTGTTCCTCGGCATCTCCACACTGCTCGATGTGGTGGTCACCTACTTCTTCACCCGTCCTTTCGTCATCCTCCTCGGCACCCGCCGCGGCTTGGAGGACACCGGCCGGATGGGCATGGCCCGAGGTCTGGGCGTGACACAGGAGGTAGTCCCGTGAGCCGCCGTCGGAGGGGCAAGGGCGACGACCGAGCGACGACCGCCGACGAGGTTGGCGAGCCTGACGAGGCCGAAGAGCTGGAGCCGGAAGACGAGCTGGAGCCGGCCGACGAGCTGGATCCGGAAGACGAGCTGGAGCCGGCCGACGAGCTGGAGCCGGCCGAGGACGAGACAGGGAGCGAAGCAGATGCCGACGACTTCGGCGACCTCCCAGCCGACGAGCCGGTTACCAAACCGACCAAGCGCCCCAATGCCTTCGTGCGCCTCTATCGGGGACAGACCCACTTCGACTTCATGGGGAACCGGAGGAAGTGGTTCACCATCTCGGCCATCATCATTGTGGCCGGCATCATCTCCCTGGGGACCCGGGGACTGAACCTGGGGATCGACTTCAAGGGTGGCCAGACCTGGGAGGTGCAGAGCAGTCAGCTGACCGTGGCCCAGGCCACCACTGCGGTCGAGGCCGCTGGTCTCACCCAGCCCACGGTGCTCCAGCTCACCGATCAGATCCACCACACCAGGACGATCGAGGTGGAAGCAGACCTCAACGGCAAGACGCCAGCGCAGAGGTTGGTCATCGAGAACAACGTCACCAATGCGCTGGCCAAAGCGACCGGGATCCCGCAAGCCCAGGCTGGTCAGAAGATCTCATTCAACGACGTCGGACCGACCTGGGGCGGCCAGGTCACCTCGAAGGCCATCGAGGCCCTCATCGTGTTCTTCATCGCCGTGGTGATCTTCATCTCCATCCGGTTCGAGTTCAAGATGGCCATTGCCGCCCTGGTGGCGGTGATCCACGACATCCTCGTCACCGTGGGTATTTACTCGCTGGCCGGATTCCAGGTCACTCCGGACACGGTCATCGCTGTCCTCACCGTGCTCGGCTATTCGCTGTACGACACGGTGGTGGTGTTCGACCGAATAAACGATAACGCCAAGGGTCTGGGTGCTACCGGGCGGATTACCTACACCGACACCGTGAACCTGTCGATGAACCAGACCCTGGCCCGATCGATCAACACCTCGTTGGTGGCCATCATCCCGGTGCTCTCTGTGCTGGTGGTCGGCTCGCTTATCCTGGGAGCGACGTCGCTGGAGGACTTCGGCCTGGCTCTGGTCATCGGCCTCACCAGCGGAGCGTACTCGTCCATCTTCATCGCCTCCCCGCTGTTGGCCATGATGAAGGAGCGGGAGCCTCGTTACATCACCATCCGGCAACGCCTGGAGGCGAGGGGCGACCGGATGGAGGTTCTTACGCCGTCCAGCGCCGCCGCCATGTCCACGGCCGGAGCGGGCCGAGCTGGCCGGAATGCACGACCCCAGACCTCGGGAGTGATACGCCCGGGGGCATCCCGGGGAGCGGGACGCCGGCCGGCAGCTTCCGGAGCGCCCGGAGGGACCGGCCAAGGTGCAGCAAAGGGCGCGCAACCCACGTCCAACGCCACCGGCATCCTGACCCCCTCGGCCGGGGGCGGATCAAAACGCCCCACCGGCACGCGGCCACCACCTCGCCCCCGTAAGGGGAGGGGGAAGGGCAGTAAGGGTAAACGTCGCTGACCAGCAGCTGTAGTGGGCCACGAGGTGGGAACGCCTGCCTCTACCCCCGTGTCGCCCGCTGACTGTCCCGTCCGCTCTGACCACTGCCGTGGTTCCGAACCGTGCCGCCCTCCAGGTACCGTGTAGACATGGCATTGGCTGCGCGAGCCTCTTCCGAGGGGACCGAGACGAAGGGGCGAGACACCCAGGTCGAGAGCGCATTGAACAACGCCGAAGCCGACCTGATGGCCAAGGTGATCGAGGCCTTCCTCCGCCGTCATCCCGGCGAGGACACAGGAATGATCGAAGGGGCGGCTGAGACGGCGGCCGTGGCCCATGCCGGACAGGTGCGGCGGTCGGGCGAGCCGTACATCACCCATCCCATCGCCGTGGCCGGCATCGTGGCCGAACTGGGCCTCGACACGCAGACCATTGCCGCCGCGCTGTTGCACGACGCGGTGGAGGACACCGGCGTGACCAACAAGGTCATCAAGGAGGACTTCGGCGATGCGGTGGCCGCCATCGTCGACGGCGTGACCAAGTTGGATCGGCTCCAGTTCGATTCCAAAGAGGCCCAACAGGCCGCCACCGTCCGCAAGATGCTGGTGGCCATGGCTGATGACTGGCGGGTGCTGATCATCAAGCTGGCCGACCGGCTGCACAACATGCGCACCCTCTCGGTGATGCCGGAATGGAAGCAGCACCGAACGGCGCAGGAGACGCTCGATATCTACGCCCCCCTGGCCCACCGCCTCGGCATCCAGGAAGTGAAGTGGCAGCTCGAGGACCTGGCCTTCGCCACCCTGCACCCCAAGCGCTACGCAGAGATCGAACAGATGGTGGCCAGCCGGGCGCCACTTCGAGACGAGTACCTGGCCCGGGTCCTGGTGGCTGTGCGCGAGCGCCTGCAGGCCTCGGGGATCAACGCCGAGGTAACCGGCCGTCCGAAGCACCTCTGGAGCATCTACGAGAAGATGGTCGTCAGGGGCAAGGAGTTCGATGACCTCTACGACCTGGTCGGGATGCGCGTCATCGTCGAGGCGGAGAAGGACTGCTGGGCGGCACTGGGCTCCATCCATGCCATCTGGCCGCCGGTGCAGGGGCGGTTCAAGGACTACATCAACTCACCGAAGTTCAACTTGTACCAGTCGCTGCACACCACCGTCATCGGGCTGGACGGGAAGCCGATCGAAGTCCAGGTGCGCACGCACGAGATGCATCGCCGTGCCGAGTACGGGATCGCCGCCCACTGGGGCTACAAGGAGAAGCCCGTCCGTGACGGCGCGGACAAGGCTGCTCGCGACAAGGGCGCCAAGAGCAAGGGCCCGGGAGACGGGCATCATCCCGGCTCCGACCGGCCGCTGCCCCGTGACGAGGCCAAGACGGGGGACTCGGTCAAGGCCGGGGACTCGGTCAAGCAGGGCGCCTCGACCAGGGGACCCAAGTCGGCCAAGAAGGGTCGGGGAGACTCCAGCAGGGCCGAGGCCGACCGACGAGCGGAGCGCCAGGCCCTGGCCCGCGAGACCTCATCCACCACCGCCGAGATCGAGTGGATGCAGCGGATCGCTGACTTCCAGAACGAGACCACCGATCCCATCGAATTCCTGGAGGCGCTCAAGCTCGACCTCGAGCAGGACGAGGTCTACGTCTTCACGCCCAAGGGCAAGGTCATCGCCCTCACGGCCAATGCCACCCCGGTCGACTTCGCCTATGCCATTCACACCGAGGTAGGACATCGCTGCGTTGGGGCGACGGTGAACGGCAGGCTGGTACCGCTCGAGACCACGCTGAACTCGGCCGACACGGTGGAGATCATCACGTCCAAGGCGCCGACGGCGGGACCGTCCCGGGACTGGCTGAACCTTGCCGCGTCGTCGCGGGCCCGGACCAAGATCCGGCAGTGGTTCTCGAGGGAGCGCCGTGAGGACGCCATCGAGATCGGTCGGGAGGAGCTGACCAAGGAGCTGCGACGGGAAGGTCTCCCCGTCCAGAAGCTGGCCTCGGATCACGCCCTGGCCGAGCTGGCCGAGACCATGAACTATGCCGACCTCGAGGCCCTCCATGCGGCCATCGGCGACAACCGGATCTCGGCCCGGGCGGTGGCCCAGCGACTGCTGCGCGAGCTGCGGGGCGGTGTCTACGACGAGCAGCTGCCGGTCACCGCCCGCCGCCAGCCGACGGCCGGGCGACCCGGACAGCGGTCGGATGTCGGCGTCTACGTGGAGGGTCTCGACGACCTGGTGGTGCGGCTGTCACGGTGCTGCACGCCCGTGCCCGGCGACGAGATCATCGGCTTCGTCACGCGGGGCCGTGGCGTGTCGGTCCACCGGGCCGACTGCTCCAACGCCGCCTCGTTGGCCAGTCGCTCCCGCGAGCGCCTGATCGAGGTGGAGTGGGACCACCGGTCATCGGGCGTGTTCGTGGCCACCATCGAGGTGGTGGCCATCGACCGGTCGAGGCTGCTCACCGACGTGAGCCAGGTGGTCTCCGAGCACCACCTCAATATCCTGGCCGCCAACACCCAGACCGACGCCGACCGGATCTCCCGGATGCGCTTCGACGTGGAGCTGGGGGACGCCAACCACCTGGAGTCCGTGCTCAACTCGGTGCGCCATCTCGACGCCGTCTACGACGCCTATCGCATCCTGCCCGGAAAGAAGGACTGATCCCCGATGAGTGACGAGCCCACGGCCGCGCGCGCCCCGAGTGGGACCCATGATGTGCTCTGGCCGGAATCGAGCCGCTGGGAGGCCCTGCTCGCCACCTTCGCCCACCTGGTCGAGCAAGCCGGCTACGGCTTGGCCCATACCCCCTTGTTCGAGGACGTCCGCGTCTTCCGCAGAGGGATTGGTGAGGGCAGCGACGTGGTGGGCAAGGAGATGTACGAATTCGAGGATCGGGGCGGCCGCACCCTGGCTCTCCGGCCCGAAGGCACCGCTCCCATCGTTCGTGCCTACGTCCAGCACCGCCCCCCGTTGCCGTGGAAGGCGTGGTACGCCACCCCTGCGTTCCGCTACGAGCGCCCACAAGCCGGCCGCTATCGCCAGCATCACCAGCTGGGGGTTGAGGCGTTGGGACCGGAGGACCCAGACCTCGACGTCGAGGTGATCGGGCTCGCCCACGGGCTGTTCAGCGCCCTCGGGTTGACCGCCTACGCGCTGAAGCTGAATTCGATGGGCGACGCCGAGTGCCGCCCGGCGTACATCGAGCTGTTGCGCTCGTACCTGGCCGAGCGCCGGGACGAGCTGTGCCCTGAGCACCAGGAGCGACTCGAGGCCAACCCTCTGCGGGTCCTCGACTGCAAAAGGGAGTCGTGCCGCGCCGCCACCGCCGAGGCCCCCCGTCTGGTCGACCACCTGTGCGGCCCTTGCCTCGAGCACTTCGACCGGGTGCAGGCCGGGCTGCAGTCGCTGGGCATTCCCTTCGAGCTCGACCACCGACTGGTCCGCGGCTTCGACTACTACACCCGCACCACGTTCGAGTTCGCATCACAAGCCTTGGACGCGGCCCAGAACGGCATCGGTGGGGGAGGCCGCTACGACGGCCTGGTCGAGATGCTGGGCGGCCTGCCCACGCCGGGCATCGGCTTCGGCATCGGCATCGAGCGGGTGCTCCTGGCCTGTGACGCCGAACACGTCTTCCCGGTGGCGCCGCCGATGCTCGACGCCTATGTCGTGGACGTGGCCGGTGGCGAGACAGCTCGGGACCTCACCGCCCAGCTGCGCCGGGCCGGGCTGCGGGCCGACCGGGCCTTCGACGGACGCTCCATGAGGTCGCAGCTCAAGTCGGCCGACCGATCCAGGGCCCGGCTTGCGTTGATCGTGGGCCCCGACGAGGTGGCTGCGGGAACGGTGACGGTCCGGCCCCTCCGGGATGAAGGCACCCAGCGGACCGTACCCAGGGCCGAGGTGGTCGCCGCAGTTCTTGCTGGGACCGGACCGGCTGTTGGGACCCGACCGGCTGATGGGACCTCGCCAGCTGATCGGCCCAACCCCACTGATGGGATATCGCCCGCTGATCGGCCCAACCCCACTGATGGAACGTCGCCCAATGATCGGCACGCGCCCACGGTCGGAGCCCAGTCGGCACAGGCAAAGGGCACTGACGCAAAGGGCACTGTGGCAGAGCCCACCGGAAAGGAACCAGCATGACCGCATCACCCGAGGGGATCGACGGGACGT
>DASXMT010000591.1:0-4219 GCA_036495505.1 Acidimicrobiales bacterium
ACCTGGTGTCAGTTCATGCGAACCCAAGCTGCGTCGATCATCGCCTGTAATCTCTTCACCGCCCAGACGATCGGTTCCTGCAGCACCCAGACTCGGTGCGCCCCAGGGCCCTGCCGTCAGCACCTGTAGGACCTCCCCGCAAGTTGCATCGGTACACTCGACCTCAGCCCCGAATGAGAGCTGGATTGATCGCGGCCGTCTCCGGTCTCTGGCTGCTTACTCAATGATTCGTTCACTGCCATCAACCTTGGGGGTGCAGCACGTCTCGGACCTCGCCTAGGAAGTCGCTCATGCGGGGTTGGTCGTCACCTCCCGAAGCATCGAGAACGCGGATAAGGCTGTCGAAGCCCTCAATCCCAATCTCATCGCGCAGCTGATGCTCAATCTCGGGCGGCTTTTCGCTGGGCTGCCAGATAGTTGACAGCCCTCGGGGTGAGCTTTACGGTCTTCTCCCTACCGCTCGTCGTCGAGGCATCGACCGTCACGTACCGGCGATCACGAAGGCTGGCGATGATCTTGCCCGCGCCTTGCCCGGTGATACCCAACTGTCGACCGATTTGCGAGATCGTCACCTCAGGGGAGCGCGAGCAGATGCGCAGAACTCTCCCGTCAGGAAAGCCTCGGTCATTGAAGCCTGCAACGGCCAGCTCCTCGTCCAGCCGGCGCTGGTAGCCGATCCATGCTCGGCGCAAGGCGCCACCGAGGCCAACTTGCCCCCTTCGGCGATCCGAAGCCTCGTTCCCCGCCTCTGGCTCCGAGCCGTCGGCAGTGTCCTTCATGGGTGCCCACCTCCTAGATTGACAACCATGGTTGACAGTCTACCTCTTCACCCCCATACTTGGGCGATGCGTGAATCACCGCTCCGATTGCCCCATCCAAGGTGGCGTGGCATTTCGGTTGTGTTCGCCATGGCCGGCCTCCTATCGACCTGTGGAACAGGAACAAGCTCGGCGGCGACGACGCCGTCGAACCCCTACGCCGTCCCTGCTATCCGGGACGCGTTGACTACGAACAGCCACTCCCCGGTGGTTCACGACAACGAGGTCATGGCGCTCGCCACGCAATCAGGACGGCTCTTCGCCGCCACCGACCAGTGGGAATATTCAGGACCCTCCGCCTACGGCCAAGTGCTCGTCAAGAACTCCGCCACCAGTCAGTGGAAAGTCTTCGAGCAGACGCAGTCCACCCGGGTCCAGGCCCTGGACTCCTTCCCTGTCCCGGCCGATCAAGGTATGGGCGAGGGCCATTCCTTGCTTATCACCCAAGCCATCGTCGACGGCAAGTCGGAGATCCAGTGGCTGATCGACGGGGCCAAATCCTTCACTCCCGTCAACTCGTTCGCCTTGTCGTCGACCAGGGCTGCCGTGCGATCCTTCGGTGCCCATGACTCCTACGGGGTGTGGTCCGTCTATGCCGGTGTCGGGCCGACGGGGATCCTCCGTGGCAGGTGGTCGAAGACCAAGCACACCTTGGTGTTCAGCGCGACCCCAGAGCTGAGCGGGGCACCACCGGGATCGCCGGGGTTAAAGACCCAGAAGGTCACGGCATTCGCCGACTGCGGGGGTGCCCTCTACGTGACGATCAATACCAAGATGTTCCGCCGCAACGAAGGGACGCTGGCTTCCGGAGTAGCGCGCTGGACCCTCGTCTACCAAGAGCCACCGGTGGGGCCCTTCAACAGCGGACTACGAGGCATGACCTGCATCACCCACGATGGGGCACCAGCCCTGCTCTTCTCGACCGAAGGGACAGGGGATGTGTATCGCCTCGATGATCTCCCTCAGAGCCAGCTTTCTACAGTTGCGGTCAGCCCAGCCCATCCCTACCCCGGGCTCATCTCGACGACGGAGTTCACCCCGGTGTCGGCCATCAGCCAGATGCTGGCCGCCCAGGGCACGACGGTCCCGTCGACGGGCCAGGGATCGATCGACTACGTCATCGCCGCCTACAACACCTTCGAGACCGTCACGATCGATGGAGTCGACCGCCAACTCTTCGGCTTCGAATGGGGCTACCAGGGAGCGTGTCCATCGGCCCGGATCTGCGCACCGTCGGGCTTCGATGCCGCGGCGTGCTTCGCCATACGCACCAATCAAGGGCAGGCGCCGACCTACGTCCTGCGCTGTCTGAGCGGGTCTCAGTTCAAGCCCTCCGTAAAGCAGCCCAACCCGGTGCGTGCCGGCCAGGCCTTCGTCTCAATCCGCACCATCAAGCTCTCACCGTTCGGCGACGGTCGGCTCTACTACGGCGGCTACGACAACGACTTCCATCCATCTGATGGGTCGGCATGGATCGCGTCATCGACGACGAGCGCCCTGCGCCTCGATGATCCGAAAGGGACGAGTCAATGAGGGCGCGAACGCAGGCTCGGGGCGAACCTGGTGGACCCGTTTCTGGCTCCCGGCGGCAGCGTCCGATGACCGAAATCGGTGTGGTGCGCGGAGCGCGAAAGGTCATGGCGACCATCACGGTGGCGCTGCTGGCCGTGGACCTGGGGCTTGCGGCATGCGGCTCGTCGGGACCGGCAGAGGCGGAAACCACCACTACGGTGCCGACGACGACATCGGTGGCGGCCTCTGCAGGGATCACCTCGGTCCCGGTTCGGGTGATCCAGACCACCGATGGTCAGGTGGCCTACCGTGAGCTGGGCAACGGGACACCGCTCCTGTTGATCATGGGACTTGGGGGAAGTATCGACGATTGGGAGCCGTCGTTCGTCAATGCCCTCGCCTCCCGCTACCGAGTGATCGTGTTCAACAACGCCGGCGTCGGGCGGACCTCTCCCCTTCCTTCACCTCTCACTGTCAGCGCGATGGCGGAGCAGACCAGCGCCTTCATCTCCGCCCTCGGTCTGGACCGGGTCGACGTGCTCGGCTGGTCGATGGGGGGCATGATCGCCCAGGCACTGATGGTGATGCACCGGCCCCAGGTGCGCCGGCTGGTCCTGGCCGCAACCCAAGCGGGAACGGGGCACGCACTTCCGGTGCCGGCCGGCGCGGCCGCCGACGCCACGAGCGCCAAGCCGGCCGACGTCCTGTCGACCCTGTTCCCGCCGGGCCAGGCAGTAGCAGAGCAGAAGTACGTGACCGGGATCTTGGCCTACCCCGGCTACTACGGGGCACCCAGGGACCTTCTCGCGTCCCAAAACGCTGCCATCGAAGCCTGGCTGAACGGCAACGACCCCTCCGGGCACCTCGTCGGAGCCATCCGGGCGCCCACCCTGGTGGCCGACGGGACCGTCGACGCCCTGGACCCGACCGCCAACGACCGGCTGCTGACCGCCGCCATCCATGGAGCTCAGCTCGTCCTCTACGCGGGTGCCGGTCACGGCTTCATGTTTCAAGACGCCGCCTCCTTTATCCCCCGGCTTGAGAAGTTCCTCCTCGGGTAGCCATGGACGCGCTGCACTCCCGTGGGCAACGAGATCGTGACGCGATGCTCCCCAGCAACCTTCGACACGCAACACCTCCAAACCCGAATCGGACGCACCGCAATAACGCGTGAAGGGCGTCACGGGCAGTGTCGGCCCATTTGCCCTGGTGAGGGCGCTCCGTCCAATCCGGATGACTAACTACACCTGTAACCAAGAACTCGATGCCATCAACTACCAGGCATTTCTCGACGCGGGATCGCCCCTGCTGAAGGTGAGTAGTACGCCTGGTACTACCGGTCGAGCCTCGAATACGGCGCGACCAATCCGGCGCTACGAAGCCAGCGTGCCGAATGACATCCGCTGCGCGTCCCCAGCCGCTTGAGTACCACAATCGGTAAGAATCCGTCGTAGGCCGGTAGCAAAGTCCCTGGTTGACGGTTGACGCAGTAGTTCAATAGGTTGACCCCCAGAGCCCTCGACGGCCATCAGCAAGTCTACCGACGACGACTCGGTACTTTTGACGATCAGTCACCGACCGTCTCCGCGAAGTGCGGCAACAACGGCCCCCGGGGACGGGTTGACCAGGGGACGACCGTCAATCACGACGGTAGGGACCGTCTCGTTGCCGTCGGCGACCGAACGCACGAACCCTGCCGCGTCAGGGTCGCTCCAGATATTGATCATCCTCGGATGCAGACGCTTCAAGCGGAGCACCAGCCGCAACCGCAGGCAGAATATACAACCCGGCCGCCAATACACCGTCAGCGCCTCGTTACCGGTACTGGGGTCGTCACGCTCCACGCACCTACATTGTCACGCGACGCAGGCGGGTGACGCGACGCACCG
>DASXMT010000592.1:0-3841 GCA_036495505.1 Acidimicrobiales bacterium
AGCCGAGCGCGCCAGTTTCGAGGCGGTGCATGGCCAAGCAGGGAGAGGGCGATGGGCACGCCGGCGATGAGGTCGCTCCATCTCCTCGTGTCGATCAGTGCGATCAGGACGGAGGCGACGAGTAACAGGGTGAGAAGAGCCCATAGGTGTCGGACGTCCGTGCGGCCCACGGTCGGTGGGACGGCTGTTGCTTCCCGCCTCGTCGATGTCGCCGCCGTCGTCGGGACGGTCGGTCATGGTCCCCATCTCTCATCGAGGTCAGACGACGGCGATGGTGTTCGATCCGCGCAGTCCATGGATCCCGATCCGATGGATGGACGCTGGGTGTGCGACGTGATCCAATGAGCGTCCCATGGCCGACCTGCCGAATCCTCTCGATCTGCTCAAGAGTCGCTCCTATGTGAAGGTCCTGGTCCTGGCGGCGGCAATCGGTGTTCCCATTTCGGCGCTGGCCTACTTCTTCTTGGAGCTGGTCACCTACACCCAGCACAAGCTGTACGTCGACCTTCCCCATGCGTTGGGCTTCCACGCCGTGCCGCTCTGGTGGCCGGCACCCTTGCTGGCGGTCAGCGGTCTCGTGGTGGCCCTGGCCATCAAGTACCTGCCCGGCACCGGTGGTCATTCTCCCGCCGCCGGGTTCCAAGTGGGCGCGGGGGGACCTACACCGATCGAGCTGCCGGGAATCGTGATCGCCGCCCTCGCCACGTTGATGCTCGGTGTCGTCCTCGGCCCCGAGGCGCCGCTCATCGCCCTCGGCGGAGGGCTCGGAGTGTGCGCCGTCCGGCTGGCCAAACGAGACGCACCACCCATGGTCTCCACCGTCTTGGCCGCGGCCGGGAGCTTTGCCGCCATCAGCACCCTGTTCGGCTCCCCGCTGCTCGGTGCGTTCCTGTTGATGGAGGCATCGGGACTGGGCGGCCCGGTCTTGGGCCTGGTCCTGGTGCCCGGGCTGTTGTCGGCCGGCATCGGCTACCTCGTCTTCGTGGGCCTCGATAGCTGGACCGGCTTCGGCACCTTCACGCTGGCCATTCCGCACCTCCCTCATTTCTCCACGCCCGACATCGCCGAATTCGGCTGGGCGTTCGTCATCGCCCTGGCCGCCGTCGTCTTCGGGGGCGCCATCCGCTGGTTTGCGCTGTTCGCCCGATCGCACGTCGACCAGCGGCCGCTCCTCCTGACGCCCGTGGCCGGATTGGCCGTGGCCGGGATGGCCGTCCTGTTCGAAGCGGGCTCGGGGAAGGGCAGCACCGCGGTCCTCTTCTCCGGCCAGACGGCCCTCGGGCCCGTAGTCCAACACGCCGCCGGGTGGTCGCTGGGCGCCCTGGTACTGCTGGTGGCGTGCAAGGGCGTCGCCTACAGCGTCTCGCTGAGCAGCTTTCGTGGCGGTCCCATCTTCCCCGCCCTGTTCCTCGGGGCGGTGGGTGGGCTCGCCCTCTCCCATCTCCCCGGTCTCCCCATGGTGCCCGCCGTGGCCATGGGCGTCGGGGCCATGTGCGTGGTCATGCTCAAACTTCCGCTGACCTCGGTGTTGCTGGCCAGCCTGTTGACCGAATCGGCCGGCGGGGCTTCCATCCCCCTGGTGATCGTGGCTGTCACCGTGGCCTATGTGGCGACGGCGTACTTCGCGCCGGTGCCCCGCGGGTCGGAGGTGGCTGCTCCCGCACCCCCCGCCGCGTAGTACCTTCAGGGCCAACCAGTACGGATATGCCATTGCCGCAGGGGGGCCGCGGGTGGACGAGCACCATCAAGACGACGAGTTCCATCCACCGACCAGCGACGATCCCTACTGGACCGAGACGTGTTGGTTCACCTTCACCGTTCCCGAACGGCGGCTATCGGGCCAGCTGTACCCGTTCTTCCAGCCCAACCAGAACGTTCTGGCCGCCGGCGCCTTCTTCTGGGACGAGACGGGCCACGGTCCCGACGACGTCCTCCATGCCCGGCAGTTCTGGCATTTGCCCCTGCCCGACCAGCCTCTCTCGGACATCAGGTTGCCCAACGGCATCGCTTACCGCTGCCTGGAGCCCCTGCACCGCTACGAGATCGCCTACGACGACCCCGATGCGGAGGACGGGTCCGAGATCAGCGTCCGTTTGACGTTCACGGCCATCGCCCGCCCGAACTACCTGGGGGAATCGCACCTGGACCAACCCGGTCGCTATGTGGGAACCATCACCCTCGAAGGTGAAGAGATCCCCGTCGACGCGTTCGGGTTCCGGGATCGATCATGGGGAGTCCGCTCCCAGTTCGGCCGGGGCATCCACGGGTCGCCGGCCCAGTCGGGTGGGTACAGCTACGCCACGGCATCGGAGCGGGATGCCTTCCACGCCATCACCATGGACTTCGGGCCCGGGAGCATGGCTATTCACGGCTACCTGCTACGGGACGGCGAGTGGGCCAAAGTGGCTTCGGGATCCCGCCAGGTCACCGAGCGGGATGACCGGACCGGCTACCCCCGAGCCGTGGTGGTCGACCTGGTCGACGATCGGGGTCGCCCGCTCCATGCCGAGGGTCGGTGCCTGAACGGGCTGGGCCTCTTCCTCAACCCCAACCTCTATACCGTGAATTCCCTGACCGAGTGGTCCTTCGACGGGATTGCCGCGTACGGCGAGGATCACGACAACTGGAGCGCGTACGGCATCCGCCGCCACCGGCGCAGCCACGAGAACCACGACAGACACTGAGGGGTGTTGTACCCATGACCATCAGCCACGAGCCAACCGGCGAGCGACCGAAGACGTCGACACGCGACTACGAGCTCCTGCGATCACAGCTGGAGGCCTGGGTGGCCGCCAAGGTGCCCGGTGCCCGAGTGTCCGAGCTCATCGTCCCCGCATCCAACGGGATGTCGTCGGAGACGGTGCTCTTCGACCTGACCGTGCCCGGAGAGGCCGAACCCAGACAACTGGTGGCCCGCATCGCCCCCGACCCCGGCGCCGATCCGGTGTTTCGCGTCTACGACATGGAGCGCCAGTTCAAGGCCATGCAGTTGGCGGCGGAGCACACCGACGTGCCCGTCCCCCTCGTGCTGTGGCTGGAGACGGGTACGGACGCCATCGGCGTCCCGTTCTTCGTGATGGAACGGATCGAGGGCATTGTCCCGCCCGATGTGATGCCCTACACCTTCGGCGACAACTGGTTCTTCGATGCCGATCCCGAAGACCGTCTGCGGCTCCAAAACCATGCCGTCGAAGTGGTGGCTGCGCTCCACCAGCTCACCGTGGACGGGCCGGCCGGGTTCTTGGCCGAGAACGCCGACGGGGAGAGCCACCTGCGCGCCCACGTGCGGGGTCAGCGGGTCTACTACGACTGGGTGGCGTCCGACGGCGTCCGGTCGCCCTTGATCGAACGGGGATTCGAGTGGCTCGAGGACCACTGGCCCGAGAACGAGAATGACGGTGTCCTCAGTTGGGGCGACGCACGCGTCGGGAACATGATGTTCCGCGATTTCACGCCCGTCGCCGTGCTCGACTGGGAGATGGCATCGATCGGTCCCCGCGAGATCGACCTGGGCTGGATGATCTACATCCACCGCTTCTTCCAGGACATGGTCGAGGACCTGGGCCTGCCCGGATTGCCCGACGTGCTGCGCCGGGAGGACGTGGCCGACGCCTATCAGGCCTTGACCGGATACGAACCCCGCGACCTCGACTTCTACACCGCCTATGCCGCCCTGCGTCACGGCATCGTGATGTTCCGCATCACCCGACGGTCGATCCGATTCGGGGAGGCGGAGATGCCCGACGATCCCGACCACGCCATCCATCACCATGCCCATCTGCGCCGGATGCTCGACGGCGTCTATTGGTAGGAAGGCCGCCTTCGTCCAGCGGGGGGTAAC
>DASXMT010000593.1:0-3194 GCA_036495505.1 Acidimicrobiales bacterium
CTAGGTTGTCCATTGATGGGCAAAGTCGCAGTGGCGGTGGACAGCGTCATAGTCCTGGTCTTCGTGGCCATCGGCCGGACTGCCCACGCCGATGGCGTGACCATTGCCGGTCTGGCCTCGACAGCGTGGCCCTTCCTGGCCGGCATGGCCGGGGGCTGGCTGGCCCTGGCCAGAGGTCGGCGCGACGGCATGGCCTTGTCGAGCGGCCTGATGGTGTGGATCTCGACGGTGCTGCTGGGCATGGTCTTCCGGGTGGTCTCCGGTCAGGGCACCGCCGTCGCCTTTGTGTGCGTGGCCTTGGGCTTTCTGGGGCTCACCATGGTCGGCTGGCGGGCCGTGGTCGTGGGCACCCGGCGCTGGCGTTCGACGAGCCCGACCCCTGACGTTCGCACCCGGGGCTAGCTCATCCCGGCACCCGGGGCTAGATCATCAGGGTATGAGGCGGGCAACGAGCCCTTCGAGCGCTTGACGGTCGCTCAGCTCAGGGGCGAGTAGTCCGTCGGGTCGAGGAACACCGACTCGATTGATGTCGTGAGCGAGCCACCGTTCCGGCGCTCAGTCTCGGCTTTGGCCTGCACCCACGCCGGGTCGGCGCGGAAGGCGTTCCACGCCGCTTCTCCCGCGTCCCGGTCGCTGAAGGCCAGGAGGTAGACGAGGGTGTCGGTGGGGATGTCTTGGCCATCCTTCGGCGTCCAGAACCCGACGACCGCAATGCCGTGCTTATCGAACAACGGCAACGTGTGGTCCCGGAAACGGTCGTGAAGGGCGTCGAGCCTGCCGGGAGCGGCGTGGTAGGTGCGAAGTTCGAAGACACGTGAGGGGGAGGCCATTGGTGCACGTTACCGAGTGTTCGCCGTGTGCTCATCCTCCACGTCAACGTGCCACCGGGACGCCGAACATCTCCAGGCCGTCTTGGGACAGACCCTCGATTGCAATGTCGTCCCGTCGCGTCGTGGACCACGCCTCCCGGTCCAGTCGCAGGTTGATCATCCGTTCAGGCTTGCCTCGCCGGAGGAACTTCTCCTCGCCGTTGAAGACATAGCCGAGCGAGCGAGAGGTGCGCAGCGACGGCTCATTGTCGAAGAAGGCACCGCTCAACGCCTCTCGGGCGCCGAGTCCATCGAAGGCCAGGTGCAACATGGCGGCCCGCATCTCCCTCCCGATCCCGTGTCCCTGGTGCTCCCGGCCGAGCCAGGACCCCGTCCGCACCGACCGCAGCGGACCGAAGTCCGTGGCCATGAGCTCTTGGACGCCCACGGGTTGGTCGTCGACGAAGACCGCACAGGGGAGGCGCCAGTCGCGCGGGCTCCAGTTGGCCCGCGCCCCCCACCAGTACTGCAGTGACTCCCGCTGCCGGTACGGAGCCGGCCTGTCCGTCCACGGTTGCGAGAACGGCATCGTGGACGGATCGTGGATTCCCCGATCGCTGAGGGCCACGAGTTCGTTCTGCTCATCCTCGGTGGGAAGGCGAAGTTCGAGGCGCGGGGTCCACACACGCAGGTCGAAGAGGGGCCAGTACGGGTGGGGCACGAGTCCAGTCTCGCACCGCGCCGAATCGGCGACGTGGGTCGCAGCATGACCGACCGAACCCGACACGGACGAGTACAGAACGTCCACCACGGGTAGGACGGGCTCATGGACATTGTTCGCAATTCCGATGGCACGCTCGTCGTCCCCGTGGAACCGGAACGACAGCACCCCACCGACGATGAGGGACAGCCGCCTGACCGCGGCGAGAGCACCCAGGCTCCGACCACTCGACTGCTCCATCCCGGCGAGGGGGGGTACGACGAGGCGCTGGCCGAATGGGACCTTCAGCAGAACCCTGACCGCGAGCCGGTCATCTCCACCGCATCCGGTCGGCAGGAAGCCATGGTTCTGGTGCACGCGGTGGCGACGTCACCCGACCAATCGATCGCCAAGGCGATCAGGGCCGTCAGAGACCCCGAGGCGAGCGGTGAGGCGTTGCGCCACGTCCTGGTCGGCGGCGTGCACTCGGTCGAGGACTTCGCCGGGGAGATCGCAACCGCAGAAGGAGGCGAGCCGCTGTCGGCCCATGAGGCGACGAAGATCATCGGGGAGATCCTGGCCGAGCTCGATTGACGAATCATCCGGGCGGGGGAATGCTTCACGGTGCGGTGACAGAGACGGCGACCAGTACGAGGGCCGGCACCGGCCGTTACCGGGACCCGGCGGGTCAAACAGGCGTCGCGCACTCTAACCTCGAATTTCTGTCATCCACGGAGCGCCGTCGCCGTCCGGGCACATGACCGGCCCGGTGGCGAGAGCCGGCTGTGCTGGCACGGGCGCGACGCCCGGTACCCTGGGCGCCTCGTGGCCGTGCTCGTCGATCTCCAGCAAGTAGCGGTTCGCCGGGTCGACCGGGTCCTGTTCGAGGATCTCTCCCTCACCGTCTCGGACGGCGATCGCATCGGCGTGGTGGGAACCAACGGTGCGGGCAAGTCCACCTTGTTGCGGATCGTGGCCGGCGTCGATTCCCCCGATCAGGGTCAGGTTCGGCGAGGTCGCGGGACACGGGTGGGGTTCCTCGACCAGGTTCCCGAGCTGCCGCCCGGCACCGTGCGAGCCGCGGTCGGAGACGGGTGGGAGGCAGAGGCGGCCCTCGATCGCCTGGGTATGGGTACTGCGGCCGACGCCGATACGGGAACGCTCTCCGGTGGCCAGTCCAAGCGGGTGGCGCTGTCTCGCGTGCTGGCCCACCCCTCAGAGCTCCTGGTGCTCGACGAGCCCACCAACCATCTCGACCTGCGAGCCGTCGCCTGGCTGGAGCAGCGGCTGCTCTCGTTCCGAGGCGGACTGGTCCTGGTCACCCACGATCGTCATCTGCTCGACCGGCTCACCACCCGCATGCTCGAGATCGAGTCGGGACACACCTACATGCACGAGGGTGGATACCAGTCATACCTGACCGCCAAAGCCGAGCGCGAAGAGCAGGCGGCCTCGGCCGAGTCGACCCGACGCAACCTGGCGCGGCGGGAGCTGGCCTGGCTCCGTCGGGGCGCCCAAGCCCGGTCGCGCAAGCCGCAGGCCCGGATCGATGCCGCACTACGGCTCATCGACGGCGCCCCTGACGCCCCGGCCCGGACGTCAGAGCTCGAGGTGGCCGGGGACACGCCGCGGCTGGGCGACAAGGTCATCGAGTGCACCGGCGTCGGGTTCCGCTACGGCGACGG
>DASXMT010000594.1:0-10977 GCA_036495505.1 Acidimicrobiales bacterium
ATCCCTGCGTCGCCGCCGAGCCCCGGCTGACCTCAGCGAGGCTCATCGTCGACAGGCGATACCCATTGGAACCACATCAGCGACGCAGAAACAGCTCGTCGGCAGGCCCCGGCATCCCTCGGCCATTCGGCACGGCGCTCAGGCGCCGAGCTGGTGCGCCCGTGCAAAGACGGCATCGAGCATCGGCTCCGTCAGCACTCCGGTGAATGTGTTCTGCTGACTGGGGTGATAGGAGCACACGAGCATGCGCCAGTCCGGGAGCCGGGCCTCGACCAGATGCCCGAACTTGGGCCGAGGCTTGAGCCCGAACAGG
This sequence comes from Acidimicrobiales bacterium, assembly GCA_036495505.1. GTDB lineage: Bacteria > Actinomycetota > Acidimicrobiia > Acidimicrobiales > RAAP-2 > DASXMT01. Next base: position 314 of record DASXMT010000594.1, read on the forward strand.
CCGGCCACGACCTGATAGGCGAATCCGCCGAGGACCACGATCACGGCCAGGTTTTCCAACAGGGCCAGCTCACGGACCAAAAAGGGAAGGCATCGGTCGCGCTCGTCGGGCGTCGGCTTGTTGGCCGGCGGGGCGCACCGGACGGCTGCGGTCATCCACGCTCCGCTGAGCGCCAGCCCGTCGGTGATGGCCGTGCTGGTCGGCTGGTTGGCGTATCCGGCCCGCCACAGGGCGGCAATCAGCCAATCGGCCGAACGGTCCCCGGTGAACACCCGACCGGTTCGGTTGGCCCCGTGGGCTGCGGGCGCCAGTCCGACGATGGCCAACCGGCCTTCGGGATCCCCGAACCCGGGCACCGGACGTCCCCAATAGGTCTCGGCGGCGAACGATGCTCGCTTGTCAGCGGCGACCGACTCCCTCCACGCGACCAGCCGCGGGCACGCACGGCAGGATTCGATCACCTCGGCCAAGACATTGAGCCGGTTGACCGAAGTGGGCGTCTCGGACCGCATGGGGACAGAGTACGGGTGAATGTTCGCCCCAGCCCACAGACCACCACCCAAAGGCGCCGATGAGCTGAAGCATCTAGATACCAGGTCCTGTCTGAACCATGCGCGATGGCAGCGCATACCATCACAAAAGCCCTGCTCAGTGGATCGGGGTAGATGACCCCGAATCGCATTGCCGATACGTGGCGCAGTACGGTGAACGGGCGTGCCGAGCCGACGGACAATTCAAACCCGCCCCTTTTTGGCATCAGGAACCAATATGCCGATGACCACGCCCAAGACGCCCCGATCCGCCACCGGATCGCGGTGGAGATCTGGGGGCCGTGGCTCGCGATCCGGGCGCGGTGCGCCGCGGCCCACCGTTGTCCTGTTGGTACGGCACGGCCGGACGCCAACCACGGGCTCGGTCCTCCCCGGTCGGGCTCCGGATCTCCACCTTTCCGATGAGGGACTGGCCCAGGCCGAGGCCGTGGCCGAGCGCATCGGCGCCCTGGCCGAGGGCGACCGCACGGGACCCACCGCTGTCTATGCCTCCCCGTTGGAGCGGACCTTCGAGACGGCCAAGCCCATCGCCCGGCGGCTTGGCCTCCGGGTCCGGTCGGACCGGGGGCTCCTGGAGTGCGACTTCGGAGCCTGGACCGGCCAACAGCTGAGCGTCCTGGCCAAGAAGCCGGAATGGAACCAAGTACAACGATTTCCCAGCGGCTTCCGCTTCCCCGGTGGTGAGTCCTTCGCCGAGATGCAGGTGCGGATCACCTCGGCCCTGAGCCGACTGGTCGGGCTCCACCCGGGTGAGACCATCGTGGCCGTGTCCCACGCCGACCCGATCAAGGCGGCGGCAGCGGCGGCCGCCGGCACCCACCTCGACCTGTTTCAACGCCTGGTGGTCTCGCCCTGCTCGGTGACCGCCATCGCCTACAGCGAGTCGGGGCCCTACGTACTGAGCCTCAACGGGACGGCGTCACTGAGCGAACTGGCCATCTCGTGAGCGAGGGCTACGACCTATCGTCGCCGGATCGGTTCACCGTGGGAGCCGTCGGTGAGCCAGGCCAACGGCTGTTTCTGCTGCAGTGCCGGCAGGGAGCCGTGCGGCTGACCCTGAAGATCGAGAAGCAGCAGGTTGCCGCGCTGGCCGAGTACCTGGCCAGGATCGTCCGGGATCAGGATCGTCCCGGCCACCTCCCCGACGACGTCGCCCTCGAGGAGCCCACCGAGCCGGCATGGGTCGTCGGCACCGTCGGCGTGTCCTACGACGAGGGGGACGACCGGGTGGTCATCGTCATCGAAGAGTTGGTGGAAGAGAACGAGACCGGGGCGCTGGCCCGGATCGCGGTGACCCGGGAGCAAGCCGGGGCCTTTGCCATCCATGCCACCCAGCTGGTGGAGTCGGGACGCCCCCCGTGCCCGCTGTGCGGAGCCCCCCTCGACCCATCCGGTCACGAGTGCCCGAGAACGAACGGCCACCGGCCTCCGATCGCCTGATCGGGTGGCGTCCTGACGGTGCCGTCGGCATCGTCGAGGCCACCGATCTGATGCGCCACGGCGAGGTCTCCGTGGAAGGCCGCCTCCCGTGGAGCTCCAACCAGACCTTCCTGGTCACCATGGACGACGGCAACCAGGAAGTACGAGCCGTCTACAAGCCCTTTCGCGGCGAGCGACCGCTGTGGGACTTTCCCGACGGCCTCTACCGGCGAGAGGTGGCGGCATACATCCTGTCCGAGGCGCTGGGCTGGGGGCAGGTTCCCCCCACCGTCGAGCGGGAGAGCGGACCGTTCGGGATCGGGTCCTTCCAGCTCTTCGTCGATGCCAATTTCGAGCAGCATTACTTCACCTTGTACGAGGGGGGTGCCCACCACGCTGCCTTGAAGGCCGTGTGCGCGTTCGACCTGGCCGCCAACAACACCGACCGCAAAAGCGGGCACGTGCTGTTGGGGACATGCGGCGACATCTGGGCCATCGACCACGGCGTCTGCTTCAACGCCGAGCCCAAGCTGCGTACCGTCATCTGGGACTTCGCCGACGAGCCGATCCCCTCGGAGCTATTGGCCGACCTGGACCGGGTAGCAAGCGACCTCCCCGATGCCCTGTTCGACACCCTGGGGGCCGAGGAGGTCGAGGCACTCGTCGATCGATTGGCGGCCATCGTGGGCAGGGGCGTGTTTCCCCAGCCCGACTCCGACCGCCACGCCTACCCGTGGCCCCTGGTCTGAGAATTCTCGCCTGGGTGGTGCCGGCCCTGGACGGCCGGGTTCCGACCGCCTGAGCCCAGCCTCGGTCGACCAGCCTCAGGCCCAGCCCCCAGGTCGAGCTTGTGGTCAGCCCAGTTGCGGGGCTCAGCCCCTCTTTTTGAGGGTCTCGATGAGTTGGGGAACCACCTTGTGGACGTCGCCCACGATGCCCAGATCGGCCACCGTGAAGATGGGGGCGTCCTGGTCCTTGTTGATGGCGACGATGTTCTTCGAGTTCTTCATGCCCACCAGGTGCTGGGTGGCACCGGAGATGCCGCAGGCCAGGTAGACGGTGGGCTTCACCGTCTTGCCCGTCTGGCCGACCTGATGGGAGTAGGGCACCCAGCCGGCGTCGACGATGGCCCGGCTTGCCCCTGCGGCCCCGTGCAGCAGGGTGGCCAGCTCTTCGATCAGCGCATACTGATCTGCCTGGCCGAGACCGCGGCCTCCCGAGACGACGACGTCGGCCTCGTCGAGCTTCGGTCCTGTCCGCTCCTCGACGTGGCGGGCCACGATGCGTGCCCCGTTGGTGGCGCCCGTATCGGGAGCAGCCAGGGCCACCACCTCGGCGGGGCTACCGCCGGACGGCTCGGCCGGGAAGGACTTGGCCCGGATCACGAAGAGGCCGGGCCCTTGGCCGGTGAAGTGGGCTGTCACATTTTGCTGGCCGCCGAAGATGGCGTGCTGCGTTGACAGGCCACCGTCGTCCGCCGTGAGGCCGACCACATTGGTGAGCACCGGTCGATCGAGCTTGGCCGACAGACGACCGGCAATGTCCCGGCCGTCATAGGTGGCCGGGAACAGGATGGCGTCAGGCCCCCCGCCGGATTCGACGGCCGCAGCCAGCGCCGCGGCCACCGGGGCGCCGGGAAGGGCGCCCGAGAGGTCGCCGACGTCGTGGACGGTGGTCGCTCCGTACTCCCCGAGCGTGCCGGCCACGGAGGCAGTGTCCTCGCCCCAGGCTACGGCTTCCACCGTGCCGGCCAGGGACCGCGCGTGAGAGATGAGCTCGAGGCTGGCGGTGATGGGCTTGCCGTCCGCCACTTCGGCCAGCACCCAGATCTTGTCGATTGCCATTGTTGTGTTCTCCTACCGATCCCTACAGGACCTTCAGCTGCTCAAGGAATTGGACGATTCGGTCGGCGCCGTCGCCTTCGTCGACCACGATCTCACCGGCCTGCCGGGCGTCGGCGGCAGAAACTTCGGTGATCTCCTGGCGAGCGCCGGCTGCTCCTACTTCTCCGGCGTCGATGCCCAGGTCGGCGACAGTCAACGTATCGACGGGCTTCGACTTCGCCGCCATGATCCCCTTGAACGAGGGATACCGGGGCTCGACCACGCCGGCGGTCACCGTGACCAGGGCGGGGAGCGGGGACTCGACCTCGTCGTAGCCGGACTCGGTCTGGCGCTCGACCTTGACGGAATCCCCGGTGACCTCGACCTTCTTGGCGAAGGTGACCGAGGGAAGCCCCAGGATCTCAGCGATCTGGACGGGCGTGGTACCGGTGTAGCCGTCCGAGGACTCGGTGGCGGCCAGGATCAGGTCGGGCTCGGCCCGCTTGATCGCGGCAGCCAGGACCTTCGCCGTACCGAGGGCATCGGTGCCGGCCAGGGAGTCGTCACTGATCAGGATGGCCTTGGCCGCACCCATGGCCAAGCCGGTCCGGAGGCCGGACGTCTCCCCATTCGGGGCCATCGAGACCAGGGTGACGTCGCCACCGCCGGCCTGATCGGCCAGCTGGAGGCCCATCTCGACCCCGTACGCATCGGAGTCGTCGAGAATGAGCTTTCCCGTCCGGGCCAGGGTGTTCGAGCCCGAATCGAGAGACGGCGGGGCCGCCGGGTCAGGTATCTGTTTCACGCACACAACGACGTTCATGGCCGTGCATTGTTGACGAAAATGGCAGCCCAGGACCAATTGACGGCGAGGGCGCAGGTCAGGACGGGGGTGCCCGCCCCGCTGGGGGCCGGTCGGAGAGACACCGGCTGGTCCCTGGAATAGACCGACCGTTCAAGAGATCCGCCACGTTTACGAGGCGCCACTCCGCCACGTCACGAGGCCGCCACCAGAGCGACCGCCGACACGACATCGTCGGTGATCACGGTGTCCACGCCCCAGTCGAGCGCGCACCGGAGCGCCGTCAGTTCGTTGACTGTCCAGGCGGCGACGGAGAGCCCGGCCTCGTGAGCGGCAAGCACCAGCTCCGGTGAGAGGAGGGAGACCTCCGGGTGCAGGGCACCGAATCCATGATCGATGGCCAGCTCGAGGGCGTCCTCGGCGCCGAACCAGGCCGGAACGAGCAGACCGGTGCTGATCTCGGTATCGCAGCCCATGACGGCGTCGAGCGAGGGGGCCCAGAAAGAGGAGACCAGGATGTTCTCCGGCCTTCCCCGCTCGATCAGGAGGGCTCCGACACCCAGGGCCAATTGCTCTCCGGCGTCGAATCCAGGCTCGTTGGGAAGGTTCTTGATCTCGATGTTCACGGTGAGCCCCATGCACGCATCGAGAACGGCGTCCAAGAGCGGAACGTGGGCCGGGAGCTCGCACACATCCAAGTCGGCGACCGGGCCGGCGTCGGGGATCACCGGATCGTGATGGACGGCAAGGGCCCCGTCCCTGGTGAGACGGACATCGAGCTCGACGCCGTCGGCTCCCAAGCGGGCGGACCCGACGAAGGCGTCGATGGTGTTCTCGAGAATCCCGGAGCTCGGATCGGGGCTTCCCCGGTGGGCCTGGACGTCCATCGTGCTGTCCGTTCTCCCTGTGTCGCACCCCTGTCCGGACCGCACGATCCCCGTCCGGGACACCGTCGGACCGCTGCCTGATCGCTCGCCCGTCGTCACCTGCCCGTCGGTCCCGGCGTCACCGTCCGGTCGTTTGAATTCAGTGCTCGGGCCGGGTTCCAAGAGCGCAGGTGACGCCGGAAAATTGCTTGCGCGGGCGATTCTCGGTCCGGTACTCTAGCTCGTGGAACCCCAAATGGCAGGCGACTGACGGCGCCGAGCCATGTGAAACAGTTCACAATGGGGAAAGCTCGGACTGCCCGAGACGGAGGAAGCAACGTGGCCCTCGTTTGGAACCGTACTGTCGAATGGGACGAGGACGATTGGCGCGACCTCGCTGCCTGCAGGAACACCGAACCTGACCTGTTTTTTCCCATCGGTACAACCGGACCGGCCATCGACCAGATCGAAGCAGCCAAGCGGGTCTGCCGAGGCTGTGACGCACTCGAGCCGTGCCTCGACTTCGCTCTGGCCACCAACCAGGAGTCCGGCGTGTGGGGCGGGACGTCCGAAGAGGAGCGCCGTAAGCTCCGAAAGGCGTGGCTTGCTGCCCGCCGCCGAGCCTCCTGACCCTCGAACCAGCGAATTCTCGCTCCGGTACGGGGGTTTTTTCCTGTCGGACACCGGGCCGCTGCAGAGCCTCTGAGGCTCATGCCTGACGGCTCTAGGCCCCAAGCTCACAAGCTTCGGCCAGGTCGGAACACCAGATTCGCCACGCCCAGGCCCATCGTCTTCGACCAGGGCGGGTCACCGAACCGGTTGTGGGTGATGGAGCGGCACGTCGAGGACCACGACAGTGCCGGGACTGCTGTCGCTCTGATTGCTCATGGTGATGGTCCCTCCCAGCTGGCTGCGCACCAGATCCCGGACGATCGAGAGGCCCAGGCTCTGGGTCAGGTCGATGTCGAACTGGTCCGGGAGCCCGGCGCCGTCATCTCGAACCTCGACGATGAGACGGCTGAACCGGGTATTGAGGTTGACGTCAATGTGCCCGACCGAAGCCACCGATCGATCGGTGCGGTCGGTTTTCCCGTCCCGTTCACCGTGGGCGTCGGCATCGGACTCGGTGGCATCGCCTACTTTGGCCCCCAGAAAGGCGTGCTCAACGGCGTTCTGCAACAGCTCGGCCAGGACGACAGCCAGCGGGGTGGCGATGTCGGCGGGCACATCGCCCAGCTCGCCATGCACCCCGAACATCACCTGCAGCGGCGGGACCACCGAGTCCTCGGCCATGCGGATCAACGAGGTCACGATCTCGTCGAAGGGCACCTGATCGCTCGGTTCCCGAGACAGGATCTCGTGAACGATGCTGATCGACCGCACCCGGCGCTCCGCCTCGAACAGGGCGACTCGACCCTCGCCCGGATCGAGGCGCCGGGCCTGCAGGCGCAAGAGGGCTGAGATGGTCTGGAGGTTGTTCTTCACCCGGTGATGCACCTCCCGGATGGCCGCATCCTTGGACAGCAGCAGCCGGTCGAGGCGACGGAGGTCGGTCACGTCACGGAGCAGCACCAAACAGCCGGTGACATCCCCTTGGCTGAGCAAGGGGATGCAGTGGAGGAGGACCACGACGTCGGGCCGTCGTTCCACTTCTTCCACCACCGGAAGGGCAGAGGCCAGGGCCCATTCGATGGCCGACTCCTCGACACCTAGGTCGTAGAGCCGGCGCCCCTCCAGCTGCGAATACATACCCATGCGATGGAGGGCATTGGTTGCGTTGGGCGACGCGTACCGGACGCGACCCTCCTCGTCGACCAGGACGATGCCGTCGCCGACCCGGGGAGCTTCCTCGGTGCCCACCTCCTCGCTCGGGAACGGGAACGTCGACTCGGCCAGCATCACGGCAAACCGGTCGAACACGTCCCGATAGGTCCGCTCCAGGTGCCCGGGACGGCGACCCGCCCCAGACGAGAGCCGGGCCAGGACGGCGACGGTGGTTCCCTCGCATCGGACGGGAATGCACTGCAGGCGCACCGGCTCGTCCTCGGGCTCGAGCTGCATCTCGCCCCGGGTGGCTTCACCCGATTGGAACGTGGCCGTGACCAACGGCCAGTCGGCCGCTCCCACCGTCTGGCCGACCAGGTCGTGCTGGACGACCGTTGAGCTGTTGGACGGCCGCATCTGGCCCAGGACGACCAGCAGGGGGCCGGTCGAACGATGGTGCGGAGCGGTGGGCGCCATGGGCGCCAGGAGGACCAGGTCTGAGAAGGACAGGTCGGCCAGAATTCCCCACGTACCCAACAATCGCTGCAGGTGGGCGAGCTGGTCGTCGACCAGGTCGGTCCGCTCCAGCGCCAGCTCGGCGGGGGTGGCCACGGTTAGTTCTCGGCGATCTCGCCGGGCGAGTCGGGAACGGCCACGGGGACGTCGTGGGGCTGACGTTCCCGGAAGGCCCGCAGCTCCGAGACCCCCACGCCGTCCAACAGCGCACGAAGGTCGTCGGCCCGGTGGGCCACGTCGGGCAGGCTGTGGGCGTCGGACGCCGTGGTAAGCGGGACACCCAGGTCGACAAAGCGTCGGAGCAACGGTGGGGCCGGGTACTCCTCCCCTACCGGCTTGCGCCAGCCGGCCGAGGACACCTCGGCGGCCATCCCCGACGACGACGCCGCTTCGGCTATCCGGTCGTAGAACTCGTCGGGCACGGTGGGAACGTGTCCGGCCACCTTCACCAGGTCCGGATGGGCGTACACATCACAGGCGCCGGATTCCCCCAGCTCCTCCATGGCCCGGGTGTACTCGTCCCACACCTGGTCGATGTCCCGCACCGTCCACTCGGCCATGACCAGTGGGTCGTTCAGCACGTCGAACCGCCACGCCCCGAGCCAGTGCACCGAACCCAAGAGCACGTCGAAGGGATAGTCGGCCAGCAGAGCGGCAACCTCGTCCATGCGCCCCTCGTAGTAGTCGACCTCCATGCCCAGCACGACCGGGAGCCCCTCGGCCCTCACCGCCTCGACCGCCTCGACGTAGGAGTCGAGGTCGACGCGGGCGTGATGGTCCCAGTAAGCGGCCATGCCCGGACGGAGGGCCTCCCCAGGAAGGTCGTTCCAGAAGCCGTGGAGCAATTTGTCCGTCTGCACGAACCGGAACAGATGCTCGGTCAGCGCGATCTCGGTCACGCCGGCAGCCACTGCCTTCTCACAGTAGGCAGCGACCTGCTCCACGGTGGCCTCGGCATCACGTTGGGTATGGGGCCAGAGATGCAGGTGGTAGTCGAGCACTAGCCGTCCTTTCCGTTCACCGTCTCCGACGGGCGCGACTTGGGTCTGAGGCGGCGCGACATGGTTCTGATACAGAGCTCGAAGGAGCTCAGTCGGCCCGGCGGATAAGGGTCACGCCGTCGCGCACCGTGGTCTGGACGGCGACGACGCGGGGGTCGTCTGCCAGCCGCTCGTTGAAGGCCCGAAGGGCCTCGGTCGACTCCGAGTTGTCGCTCGGGTCCACCACCCGCCCGTGCCACAGGGTGTTGTCGGCCACGATCAGGCCCCGCGGGGCGAGTTTGGGGAACACGGCCTCGAAGTAGTCCGTGTAGCCGGTCTTGTCGGCGTCGATGAACACCAGGTCGAAGGGCCCGGGCAGCTCGGCGATGGACTCCATGGCCGGCCCGACCACGACGTCGATGCTGTCGGCATACGGGCTGGCGGCGATGTGCCGCTGAGCCACTTCGGCGTGGGTGGGATCGACCTCACAGGTGACGATCTTGCCTCCCGGGGCCAGCCCGGCCGCCATGGACAGGGACGAGTACCCGGTGAACGTGCCGATCTCCAGGATCCGGGTGGCGCCGGTGGCGAAGACCAACAGCTCCAGGAACCGACCCTCCAGGTTGCCGACCATCATGCCCGGCGAGGACATGTTGGACCGGGTGTACTCGGCCACTTCGCTCAAGAAGGGTGGGGTGGGGGTGGTGTGCGCGGCGGCGTAGGCCTCGATTGCTGGATCGACGATGTCGGTCATGCGTGCATCGTACGGCAGCCGATCGGTGGGTTCGCCCGAATCGGCCCCGGTGCTACGACCAGATCTGCTGGCCGAGCCGGACGAGACCGGCCAGATCGTAGATGTCGGTGTCGAAGAAGGGGACCGTGGCCAGCACCTCAGGGGCGGTGGCCAAGTGGGCCCGTTCCTCGCCCTCCCTGATGGCCACGATCCGGAAGTTGAGGAAGCTCTCGGCCACTTCGGTCAGCACCCTCCTCAGGTTGTCCTGGTCGCGGAGCACCCCGTCGTCCGGGTCGGCCCAGGAAGCGAGCTCGGTGGCCAGTTCGGGGGCGCGCTCCTTCATCGCTTCGGCCACCGCCGCCGCCCCGGGATCCCGGAGGTATCCCGGGAGCACCTTGTTCAACACGATGGCGCCCAGGTGGAGGTGGCGGTCGGTGAGCTCATGGGCGAAGAACTCGGCCTCCCGCAGGGGCACGGCTTCGAGCGTCGAGACCACCATGAACGTGGTGCGCCGGTCGGACAGGAGGCGGCCGACGGCATCGGCCCGCTCCACGAAGCCGTCGTACATCGATTGGAAGAGGATGAAGAACTCGGAGATGTCGGCCAGGAATTGCGTACCCAGAATTCGGTCGGCGATCTGGTAGAAGGGTTTCGTCGCCGCGTTGACCAGCTTGGACCGGTAGGGAACGATGAGCCACCGCAACAGCCGGGACGAGAAGAAATCGGCTAGTCGCTGGGGGGCGTCCAAGAAGTCGAGGGCGTTGCGGGTCGGCGGGGTGTCCACGACGATCAGGTCGTAGTCCCCCTCTGCATGGATCTCGTAGAGCCGCTCCATGGCGATGTAGTCGTGGCTCTGGACGAAGCGTCCGGAGATGTTCTGGTACAGGGGGTTGGCCAGGATCTCGTCCCTGGTCTGCGGGTCCGGCGCGTGCCGGCGGATCAGGGCGTCCCAGGACTGCTTGGTGTCGAGCATCGCCGCCCACAGTTCCCCCCGCGGCTTGAGCCCCGCCGCCCGGAACGCCTCGTCGGGTACCCGGCGCTCGGTATTGCCGATCCCCTCCAGACCCAACGCATCGGCCAGGCGCTTGGCCGGGTCGACGGTGAGAACCAACACCTTCCCGCCCTGGTGGACTGCGGCCATGACGCCGGCGGCGGCCGCGGTGGTGGTCTTGCCCACACCGCCCGGTCCGCAGGCGATCACGATCTCCTT
>DASXMT010000595.1:0-6539 GCA_036495505.1 Acidimicrobiales bacterium
CCGTTGGAGGAGGCAGTGGTGGCAGCGGTGTGGCGGTCCGTGGTCAGCGTGGTGCTCATCGGGGTTCTCCTGACGTCAAGGGGTGGGTCATCGGTTTGCATCGATCGTCGAGGTGATCTCCAGGAATCGATCCTCGAGGGTGGGGCGGGAGAGTTCCAGGCCGAACACGTCAACGTCGGTCTCGACCAGGCGACGGTTCAGCTCGCCGGCCACGAGCCGGCCATCGGCGCCCCGCCGCAGGTGGACCACGAGGCCGTCGCCTGAGCTGTCCACGTCGCTGACCACGGGGAGGGACCAGGCGACGGCTGACGCCCCTTGGAGATCGCTGCAGTCGACGCGGAGAACCGGGGCACGGGAGATCACCGAGCTCATGGAGCCCTGTGACACAACGCGGCCGTTGTCCACGATGGCTACGGCATCGCACGTCTTCTCCACTTCGTCGAGGAGGTGGGACGACAGCACGACGGTACGCCCCTCGTCGACGAAGCTCTTGATCATGGACCGGAACTCGAGCATGCCTGCGGGGTCCAGGCCGTTCATGGGCTCGTCGAGGATCATGAGATCGGGGTCGCCAAGGAGACAAGCAGCCACCCCGAGGCGTTGCCGCATGCCCATGGAATACTCCGACACCTTGTCGTCCGCCCGCTCGGTCAGGCGCACGCGCTCCAACGAGGCCGGGATGCGAGCGTGAGCGGCCTGCTCTCGAGCCGCGGCCAGGATCGAGAGGTTCTGCCGTCCGGTGAGGTAGCCGTGGAACCGTGGCTCGTCGACGATTGCCCCCACTCGGGCCAGCGCCTCGGTGCGACGGCTGGGGACGGGGATGCCCAACAGTGACATGGTTCCCGTGGTGGCCGGCGTGAGCCCCAGGAGCACGCGGATCAGGGTGGTCTTGCCCGCACCGTTCGGCCCTAGGTAGCCGAACGTACTGCCGCGGGGCACCTGCAGGGCCACGTTGTCGATAACGGTGCGGTCGCCGAACCGCTTGGTCAGGCCGGTCACATCGACGGCCAAGTCGCTTCGAGGTAACAGTGCGGGGGCGGGGCGTGGGGTGCTCATGGGACTCACTGTGACGGCCGGACGGCTCGCTGTCGTCACCCCGGGGGCTGATTCGCCCCGCGGCGGTCAACGCTGGTCGACCCTGAGATGGCCCTCGGTTCGGGTCGGCGTCATGCTCGGGGATGAGACGAGGATCGCCCTGGGGGGTGACGTCCCCGGGCCGATCTTTGGCTACCGTTTGTCTGTGCGAGTTCGCAGGGGTCCGGGGGCGTGGCTGCACCGTCACCCGACCATGGCCGACGGCACCGTCGCCGTCGTGCTCTTGGTGCTGGGGTTCCTCGCTGCCTCCCGGGGCGGTCATCGGGTGGTCGGTGCCCAAGTCCTCCTGCTGGCCGAGGTTCTGCCCATTACCTGGCGACGGCGCTTCCCTCGGGCCGTGTTCGCCATCAGCGGCGCCGCCACCTTCGTGGCCATGGCCACCGGGCAGGTCGGGGGCATCGCCCCCCTCGCCGCGCTGATCGCCCTCTACACGGTGTCGGCGCGCTGCGATCGGCGGTGGTCGATCGGAGCCGGTTTCGTCGCCTGGGCCGGGGTGATGGCCGCCGTCCTCGTGCAGGACCAGCCCACGCCGTTTCGGTTCCAGACACTGGTGGCGCCGGCGGCCCTGATCGCCGGCGCCTGGCTGATCGGGGACAACCTGCGGGTACGGCGGGAGTACGTGGCTCACCTGGAGGAGCGGGCGGAGCGGATGGAGGCCGAGCAGGAGGCGGAGGGCCGCCGAGCCGCGGACGGCGAGCGGGCCCGAATCGCCCGGGAGCTCCATGACGTGGTGGCCCACCATGTCAGCGTCATCGCCGTGCAGGCCGGAGCGGCCCGGATGGTGGCCGAGAGCCGGCCGGTTGGGTCGGAGGCGGAGCGGAGTGGTTCGGAGGACATGCTGGCCTCGATCGAGGTCACCGCCCGTCAGGCCCTCTCGGAGCTGCGCCGATTGCTCGGTGTCCTACGCAAGGGGGAAGAGAGGGTCGACCACGCACCCCAGCCCGGGCTCGACCAGCTCGGCTCCCTGGTCGACCAGGTTCGGGCCGCTGGCGTCACCGTCGACGTCTCCCTCTCGGGCTCGGTGCCCCCCGATCTGCCGCCGGGCGTAGACCTCTCTGCCTACCGGATCGTCCAAGAGGCGCTCACCAATGTGCTGAAGCACGGGGGCGGAGCGCCGACCCTGGTGGCCATGCACTTCGACGAGGATGGCCTGGATCTAGCCGTCACCGACTCGGGACCCGGGGCCCGGATCGCGCCTGCTTCGCTGGCGGAGAGCTCCTCGAGGGCCTCGCCGGGCGGACACGGGATCATCGGCATGCAAGAGCGCGTGGCCATGTTCGGAGGCGAGCTGTCTGCGGGGCGACTTCCCGGCGGGGGCTTCGAGGTCCGAGCCCGGATACCCTGCGACCGGGAGCGGGCATGACCATCCGGGTGCTGGTGGTCGACGACCAGGCGCTGGTACGCACGGGCTTCCGCATGATCCTCGAGACCCAGGCTGACATCGAGGTGGTCGGGGAGGCGGCGGACGGCTCCGCCGCGCTGGACCTCGCCGCCGCGCTCACGCCTGACGTGGTCCTGATGGACATCCGGATGCCCGGAATGGACGGCATCGCCGCCACCCGGGTCCTCATCGGCGGCGAGCGCCGTGCCCGTACTGCCGCCTCGGTGACCTCACGGCCCCGTGTGATCATCCTGACCACCTACGACCTCGACGAGTACGTGTTCGAGGCGCTCGAGGTGGGTGCATCCGGGTTTCTGTTGAAAGACGTCCGTCCCGAAGACCTGGTCCAAGGGGTGCGGGTGGTCGCCGCCGGGGATGCGTTGTTGGCGCCGGCGGTGACCGGGCGCCTCATTGCCGAGTTCGCCGGTCGGGCTCGGCGTGCCACCCTGGCGGCCCCCGATCCGCGCATGGGGCAGCTGACCCCCCGCGAGCGGGAGGTTCTCGGCCTCATGGCTAGGGGCTTGTCCAATTCGGAGATCGCAGGCGCCGCCTACGTCAGCGAGAACACGGTCAAGACCCACGTGGCCAGGATCTTCGACAAGCTGCAACTGCGGGATCGTGCCCAGGCGGTGATCGCAGCCTATGAGGCAGGCCTGGTCACTCCCGGTTCGACGCCGGACCCCCGCCCGGCGGTCTCCCGCCAGGCCGACCAGGCCTGATAGCCACCGGTCAGGTCAGCGGCGTTCCGGTAACCCAGCGCTCGGACGGCGTCGGCGGCCAGGCTCGAGGCGTAGCCTTCGGAGCAGACCACGACCACGGTCTGCTCGTACCCCTTCACTTCGGAGATCCGATGATCGCCCAACGGGTCGAGCCGCCACTCGAGCACGTTGCGTTCGATGACCACTGCGCCGGGAAGCTCGCCCTCCTGGGCGCGCTGGGCGACAGGTCGGATGTCAACGATCAGACCGCCCGCAGCGACGAGGGGTTCCAGGTCGGCGGGTCCGACCCGGGAGATTCGCTGGCGAGCCTGGTCCACCAGCTCGTCGGCGGTAGCGCTCACGAAGGGTCGTGAGCGCGGGTGAGGTCGAAAGGCCCGACCGGCTCGACGATTTCCGTGCGAACCGTCTGGAGCCGACCGGTGGGGGAGAGTCGGTAATAGCTCATCGAGGTCAATTTAGGCCCGTACACGTGCACGCTGACGGCGTGATGGGGACCTACGTTCACCATGTCGTGCACGTAGTGCGAACCGAAGGTGCGGGATCCGCCCGTGTCGAGGTGGTGGGATTCGATCGTGGCCACACTCTGATCGGTCGGGCTCATCCTGGTCTCGATCAATGCACCTTTGGCCACGACCACGGCGCCACTCGATTGGCCATGATCGTGGAGCTCGATCTTTCCGCCGGGCGGCCATCCGATGGCCCACGCCTCGAACAGATCGGTGGCGGCGAGGAGGACCCATTGCCGCTCGGGGACATCTCGCAGTTCGGGGATCTCGGCGGCCGAGACGGCAAACCCCTCGGCGATGGCCAAGAAGTTGATTTCTCGCCGCGGACGCAGGGCAGAGGCGGCACCGGATTCAGGGGGGTTGGCAAAAGCAAAGGACTCAGGCGGGTTGGTGTGAACAGTGTCGGCCAAGAGAGCGGATGCCACACCAGAACTCTACGACCCTAAACCCGACTAAGCAAGTCGGCTTTATAGATTGTTTAGCAAGCGCCGGCGTCGGCCGCGTCCATCCGGAGCCCCATCGTGTAGCCGGCCAAGAACACGTTGGCATCGTGGAGGCGCGGGTAGCGGGCCTCGAGCTGGCGGAATTCGTACGAGTGCTCGTACACCAAGAGGTGGGCCAACTCGTGGACGATGACCGAGTCGAGCACCCACGAGGGGACCGGCCGCAGGCGTTCGGCGATCCGAATCTCGCGGGTCGTGGTGGTGCAGGACCCCCACCGCATCTGCTGGCGCGACGACCACCGGATCGATGCGGGCCGAACACCGTCGAGGTACCGATCAGCCAGCTCGACGGCGCGGTCCATCAGGAATTGGTCCGAGGCGTGCAGGTGGGGCCGCTGCTTTAGGATCCGACCCACCAGGTGGTCGACCATCTCGTCCAGTTCTGCTCCCCGCAGCCAGTGGGGAGCGAGCACGACCACTCGGTCACCCTCCCACCGGGCGGCAGCCGTCTTTCGGCGTCGAGTGCTGTGTCGTACCTCCACCTTCGGGCCGGCAGGTTCCTCCGTCGAAAGAGGGGACTCCATGACTGATCCGTCGGCGAGGTCTTCGTTGCCGCCGGGCAACAGCTCGGGCTGGGAATGGAAGGGCAGCGTCATCTCCCTCACGCTACGGACCGGGTGCGACAGTCCGGACGAGGTCCGGGCTCAGCATCCGGCGATCAGGGTCGCGCCACCGCGGATGGCGACAGCCTGTTTATCCTAAGCACACCGCTGCCAATCGCTGCGGATGCCGCCAGAGCTTCGATGGCCGTGACGCCCGAGCTTCCGATGGCCCGAACGAGGGGTCGGCGGGCTCAGGGGTACGCTTGGCTCGGCCATATTGGAGACGAACCCCCGTTGAGCGAGGAGTGCACGTGCGTGGAGCGCTGATCCGGTACCGGATCATGGCCTGGATCGTGGGAGTCGGCCTGATCCTGGTGTTCATAGGCATACCGTTCCAGGCCGCCGGCCACCCTGGGTTCGAAAACGTGATCGGTCCCATCCACGGCACGTTGTACATCATCTACTTGATCGCTGGAGCCGACCTGGCCCGCAGGGCTCATTGGACGCTGGGGCGGATCGTCATGGTGGTCGTGGCCGGATTCGTCCCCTTTCTCGCCTTCATCGTGGAGCGCAAGGTGACCCACCAACTCGAGCAGTCCGGCGCGCTGGACGTCTCTGCCTCCTAGGATCGCTACGGCCGCCGCCTCGCCGAACGAAAGCACGAACACCCGAGAGCAAAGGACCGAACGCCATGACCACGTCCGACGGCTGGTCGCCTGACCAGGAGCTCGATACCGAGACCTTCGAGCAGGCGGATGAAGCCCTCGATGAGGACGACGAGCTCAGCTCGCAGAGTGCCGACAGTCCCGATTCGCTGGCCCCCCGCAACCGGCAACTTCCCATTGACGACCTCGAGCTCGAGGAGGCGGGTGCCGAGCTCGATGATCCTGAGCAGCTTGCCGTCCTGGACGGAGGGATCGACGACCCCGACGGCGTGGGTGGGGACGAGGTGCGGACACGATCCCACTCGTTGGACGACGAGGGATGGGATCTGGACGCCGACGAGGACATCGACGGGGACATCGGGGACTGACGGCGACACGGTGGTGCGGCCTCCCGGTACGCATGCCGGCATCTACGTTCGGCCTGACAGAGCGCCCGATCACCGGTCGCTCAGTAGCCTGAGCGTATGACCCCCACCTCTGCTCGCGATACCACGATTGACCGCTACGGGCTCCTCGAATTCATTCGACCACGCCACCACGCCGTCGTGTCGACCACCCGCCAGGACGGGCGACCGCAGCTCTCGCCGGTGACCATGGGCGTGGATCCCGAGGGTCGGATCGTCATATCGACCTATCCCGAGCGAGCCAAGGCCCGGAATGCGACGCGGGATGACCGGGTCTCGGTCTGCGTCCTGTCCGACGAGTTCGGTGGCGAGTGGGTACAGGTCGACGGGCGCGCCGAGGTGATCACCCAACCGGAGGCGGTGGAGGCCCTGGTCGTCTACTTCCGCTCGATCAGCGGCGAGCACCCCGATTGGGACGAGTACCGCGAAGCCATGCGCAGACAGGGGAAGGTCTTGCTCAGGGTGACGATCGATCGGTGGGGTCCGATCAGCCGAGGGGGGTTCCCGCCCCGACTCCTGACCGACGACTGATCTCCGACGACTGCACTGAGCGGGCACCGGGCGGACGAGGGTCGGGAGCACAAACATTTTGCTTGGGGCAGCAGCTGGTCCAGGGGCAGTAGCTGAGTTGGTTGGAGCAAGGGAACCAATGATCCCGGAAACCCCTTCCCACCTGGTATTTCTCCAAACCGTCTCGACCAATTCAGTATTGGTCTCAGGCTCA
>DASXMT010000596.1:0-3249 GCA_036495505.1 Acidimicrobiales bacterium
CGGGCCAGGCTCTGCTCGGTCCCGGTCCGGATGTTGTCGGCCCGGTAGTCGTGGGGGAACGGGGGCGCCGCGCCCTCGGGGGGCGGGCCCAGCAGGCACCCGCATTTCGAGGCCATGAAGTACTCATCGCGCCGGTGGGCCACATGCCGCCCGATGAGCTCCTCGCTGCGGCCGTAATCGATGGAGGTGTCGATGAGGTTGATGCCCCCGTCGAGCACGGCATTGAGCAGCCGGCCCGCCTCCTCGTCGTCGATGGCCGGGCCCCGGCGCTGGCCCCGCAGCTCCATGGCGCCATAGCCCAGGATGGTCACGTCTGCTCCGGTGCGGCCCAACGGGCGCGTTTCGATGCTCATAGAGGCACGTTACCCATGGTGCCGAGGCAGACGCCGAGCGCTTAGCGATCCACCCCGAGGATGAGCCCGCTGGTCGGCACCCCGGTCCCCGAGGTGACCAGCACGTGCTCCACGTCCTCCACCTGATTCACCGACGACCCGCGTACCTGGCGCACCCCCTCGGCGATCCCGTTCATCCCGTGCAGGTAGGCCTCGCCCAGCTGTCCGCCGTGGGTGTTGATGGGCAGCGAGCCCCCCAGCTCGATGTTGCCGTCGCGGACGAAGTCCTTGGCATCCCCCTTGCCGCAGAAGCCGAGCTCCTCCAACTGGGACAGCACGTAGGGGGTGAAGTGGTCGTAGAGGACGGCGGTTTGGATATCGGCCGGCGACAACCCTGAGGTCTCCCACAACTGGCGGGCCACCACGCCCATCTCGGCCAGCCCGGAGAGGTCGTCCACGTAATAGCTGGTCATCATCTCCTGCCCGTTGCCCGAACCCTGGGCCGCGGCCCGGATGACGGCCGGCGGGTTGGCCAGGTCGCGGGCCCGCTCCAGCGAGGTGACGACCAGGGCCTGTCCCCCGTCGGTCTCCTGGCAGCAGTCGAGGAGGTGGAGCGGCTCGACGATCCAGCGCGAGGCCTGATGGTCCTCGAGGGTGATGGGCCTCCCGTAGTACCACGCCTTCGGATTCGTGGCCGCGTGCTTGCGGTCGGCCACCGCCACCCGGCCCAGGTCCTCGCTGGTCGCTCCGGTCAGGTACAGATAGCGCTGTGCCGCCATGGCCACCCACTGGGCCGGGGTGAGCAGGCCCTGGGGCGCGTACCAGGAGAAGTGGGCGGCCTCGGCGTTGGCCACGGGCGCCCGGTTCTGCACGCCGCCGCCGAACCGGTTCCCCGAGCGCTCGTTGAAGGCGCGGTAGCAGACGACCACGTCGGCCACCCCGGCCTGGACGGCCAGGGCCGCCTGCTGGATGGTCCCCGCCCCCGCGCCGCCTCCGTAGTGGACGCGGGAGAAGAAGGTGAGCTCGCCCATGCCCAGGGACTGGGCCACGTTGATCTCCGGGTTGGTGTCAGCGGTGTAGGTGACCATGCCCTCCACCTCGCTCGGAGCGATGCCGGCGTCGGTCAGGGCGGCGTCCACCGCCTCCACGGCCAGGCGGAGCTCGCTGCGCCCTGACTCCTTGGAGAACTCGGTGGCGCCGATGCCCACCACCGCGGTGTTCCCGGCGAAGGCATGGGATCGGGAATCGGCCCCGGCCATCACTCGGCCCCCTTGGTGCTGGCGGCCCCGGTAGGCAATAGCAGCCGAACCGTTCCCGTCACATGGTCCCCCAATGAGTTCGAACCCTTGAGCGACACCTCGATTGCCCCGCGTCCCTCGGCGTCGAGGCCCTCCTCCTTCTTCGTCACCGAGCCGGTGAGGGTCATGGTGTCCTTCGGGTAGTTGGGGGCGCCCAGCCGGATGTTCACGTCGGTGAGCACCGCACCCGGTCCCGCCCAGTCGGTGACGAACCGGCCGACGAAGCCGTTGGTGGTGAGGATGTTCATGAAGATGTCCTTCGAGCCGCGTTGTTGAGCCAGCTCGGGGTCGTGGTGGACGTCCTGGTAGTCGCGGGAGGCCAGGGCGGTCGAGGCGATGAGGGTGCGGGTCAGCGGGATGACCAGTTCGTCGAGCCGGTCCCCCACCGACACCTCGTCGAACGTGCGGGTGCGGCCGTCGATGCCGATGGCGTGGAAGGCGCTGCTCATGCCGACACCGTCTCTCCGGCCCGGAGGTCGGCCACCAGCTGGGAGCCCAGCCGAGCCAGCTGGCTCGGTCCCGCGCCCAACAGCAGCTCGATCTGCTTGCCCCACAAGAAGTAACGGTGCACCGGGTAGTCGACGTCGGCGCCCATGCCCCCGTGCAGGTGCTGGGTGGCGTGCACCACCCGCTGGCCGGCATCGGACGCGAACCAGATGGCCACGCTCACGGCCAGGTGGGCGTCCAGCCCGTTGTCCAGGCGCCAGGCTGCTTGCCACAGGGTGACCCGGATGGCCTCGGTGTCGATGGCCGCATCGGCGGCCCGGAGCATGGTGCCCTGGAAGGTCGACAATGGCTTGCCGAACTGCTCGCGGGTGTTCAGGTACTCGGCCGTCCGGGCCAGCGCCGCTTCGGCCACCCCGACCTGGAGGGCGCACAACCCGGTCCAGGCCCGCTCCAGGATCCACGACACCACGGCGGCGCCCTTGGCAGGATCGCCCCCGGCCAACAGGTCGGCCTCGGTCACCACCAGCTTGTCGAAATGGAGATGGGGATGGACCTCCCGATTGGTGGTCACCGCCCGTTCGACCCTGACCCCCTCGGCCGTGGGATCGATCACTGCGATGATCGTCCCTCCGTCGGGGGTGGCTGCCGGCACCAGCACGCGGTCGGCCACATGGGCGTAGGGCACGGCGAATGCCGTCCCCGACAGCTTGAACCCGCCCTTCTTGCGGGGTGAGGCGACCACCGACGGTCGTCCCGGTCCCCCGTTGGCCAGGTCTCCGGCCGCATCGGCCAGCGCCCCGGTCAGCACCACGGCGCCTGCGGCCACGCCAGGCAGCCAGCGCGACGCCAGCTCGTCCGAGCCGAACCGGGCCAGCGGGAGGGCCCCGAGGATCAACGTGGCCCACAGCGGGATGGGTGCGACCACCGCACCCTGGGCCTCGAGCAGCAGGCAGAGCTCGACCATGCCGTAGCCGCCACCGCCGTACGCCCCGGGCAGGACCAGGCCGAGCAAGTCGGCCTTGGCCAGCTCGGACCACAGAGCCCGGTCGAACCGGTCCTCACTCGCCTCGATCTCCTTCACCCGGTCGGGCGTGACCATGCCGGCCAAGACGGCCTGGGCCGACTGCCGTACCGCCTGCTGCTCTTCGGAAAAGGTGAAGTACATCAGGCTC
>DASXMT010000597.1:0-8635 GCA_036495505.1 Acidimicrobiales bacterium
CGAAATTCCGGCGGAGACGGCGAGAGCAGGTCGGTACCCGCTCGTCACCGACGCCGCGTCGGTCAGGCTTCCCTTGGAGTTGAAGACCGCCGTGACCACGGCGACGCCGAAGACGGCGCCGAACTGCTGCATCGTGTTCAGCGTTCCGGCTGCCTTGCCCAGGAGCTGAGATGGGACGGCATTGAGTCCCCCGGCCGTGACGCACGGGAGCGCCATCGAGATGCCGACCCCGGCGATGACGAACGGCAGCACATAGCTGGCGTAACCCGAAGACGAGGCGGCCAGCCAGACGATCCAGGCGAAACCGATCCCCTGCATCACCAGGCCGGGCACGACGAGCGCCCGAGAGCCGACCCTGTCCGACAACGCTCCGGCGAGGGGGGCGATCAACAGCGGGGTCGCCGTCCAGGGCAAGAAGCGGAGCCCGGTGCCGAACGGGGAGTCCCCCAGTCCGAACTGGAAGAACTGGCTGGTGAGAAAGGCAGCCGAGAAGATGGCCGCGGCCATGAGGAACTGGGTGCCCACCGCGGAAGAAAAGGCCGTCGTCCGGAACAGCCGGAGGGGGATCATCGGTTCGGAGCTGCGAGCCTCCTGCACGATGAAGGCGGCGATCAGGAGGATCCCTACCACCAGACCGACCACGTTCTCGGTGCTTCCCCAGCCCTTCTGGCCTCCTTGCACCAGTCCCCAGATGAGGACACCCATCCCCGCGGTGACCAGAACGAGGCCGGGGATGTCGAACCGACTCTTCGGCCCCCAACTCTCCTGCAGACGCACCCGCGCTCCCACCAACGCCAGCGCACCTATCGGGACGTTCACCCAGAAGATCCAGTGCCAGCTCAACCCCTGGGTCAGCGCCCCGCCGATCAGCGGTCCGCTGGCCACCGCAAGTCCGGCGATGCCGCCCCAGATCCCCACCACCGCCCCTCGCTTCTCAGCCGGGAAGGCGGAGGTGAGGAGGGTGAGGCCGAGGGGCATGACGATGGCCGCTCCCAGGCCCTGAATGGCACGGCATGCGATCAGCACCTCGGCGCTGGGGGCCAGGGCACAGGCGGCAGAAGCCAGGGTGAAGAGCCCCAGGCCGACGACGTAGACGCGCCGCCGGCCGAGGCGGTCGCCGAGGGCCGCTGCGGTGATGATCCCGGCCCCAAAAGCCATGGTGTAGGCACTCACCGTCCACTGCAGGGTGCCGATACCTCCGCCCAGGTCTCGGTGGATGGACGGGAGGGCGGTCACAACGACCAGGGCGTCGAGGGTCACCATGAAGTACGCCACCGACGTGAGCAAGACAGTGAGCACCGGACCTGAGGTCTTGGAAGCTCCTTGCCCAACTGGTGCACTCGCAATTTCGTATAGATCGGCCATGTCGTTCTCCGTTCTGGTCAGGGCCGTGGACGTGGGATGACGGAGTGAGCAGCGAGGAACGCGCCCACCGGTTTCGAGAGTGATCAGTCCCCAGCGAGTCGCTTGTCGGGGTAGATCTCGGTGATGACCCCGACTTCGACACCGCCTCCATTGGCGACGGCAGGGCTTGCCTTCGCCATCGCCACCGCCGCCTCGAGGTCGTGAGCGGTGACGAGCGAGAAACCGCCAAGGTGGGTGGTGGAACTTTCACAGGTCCCGAGCGAGGTGGACTCGAATGTGGGATTGCCGACATCGACGAGGTTCGAGCCGAGGCCTTCGAAGAACGAACCCCACGCTTTTGCCGCGTCAGGATCGCCTGGCGTGTAGTCGGTCGGCATGCGGTACGAGAAGAGATATGTCGTCATGGTCCACTCCTTGGTTGGGCCGGCCCGGTGCCGGCATGAACTGTTGGTGATGTAGACCCCGGCCCGATGGAAAATTGGGCACCCACGACCGCCCAGTTCCCTACTCCACGGGTGTCAGTACCGATGACCCTCCAGGAGGTCCGGATCGAGGTGATGCGAGGATGGAAGAATGAGCACCGAATTGTTGGTCCAGGCTCGAGCGGGAGACGGGCAGGCGTTTGCCCAGCTCACCGACCCCTATCGGCGCGAGCTGCAGGTGCACTGCTACCGGATCCTGGGTTCGGTCCCAGACGCCGAGGACGCACTGCAGGAGACCCTGTTGGCCGCGTGGCGAGCTCTCGGCGGTTTCGAGGAACGCGCCTCGATCCGCACCTGGCTGTACCGGATCGCCACCAGGCGCTGCCTCAACGCGCTCCGGTCCGCTAGCCGGCGCCCCCAGATGGACGCGCCGATCTTCGAACTTCCCCTGCCCGAGGCCACCCGGATGGGTGAGGTGTTCTGGCTCGAACCGTATCCCGATGTCCTGCTGGACGGGCTCGCTGACACGGGCGCCGGTCCCGAGGCCCGCTACGAGACCCGGGAAGCCATTTCGCTGGCCTTCGTGACGGCGCTGCAGTTGCTCCCGGCCCGTCAACGCGCTGTTCTGGTTCTGCGCGACGTTCTCGGCTTTCGAGCCAGCGAGGCAGCTCATATCCTCGGCACCACGGAGGAATCGGTGACCAGCGCCCTCAAACGCGCCCGGGCCACGCTCGAACGCAGGTCCTCAGATTCTGGTCCGAAGGAGCCACCTCCAGCTTCGAACTCACCGATCGAGAACCAACTCGTGCATCGGTTTACCCAGGCTTACGAGTCCAACGATCTGGACGGTCTGATTGCGTTGCTCACCGACGACGTGTGGTTGCGGATGCCACCCGTGCCGCTCGAGTACCAAGGTCGCGAGCTGACGGCCCGGTTCTTTGCCGTCGTGGCGTTCCGGCCCGGTCGGACGTTCCGGCTCGTCCCCACCAGAGCCAATCATCAACCGGCGTTCGGGCTCTACGCCAGCGACCCGCACGGCGACATCCTCCACGCCAGCGGGTTGCTCGTGGTGACCCTGTCCGGCAGCCACATCTGTGAGTTGACCCGCTTCGACAACAGCGTGCTGTCCCGTTTCGGTCTGCCACGGACCCTGCCGCAGTGAACCACCCCCGCACCGAACGCCGACTTCCCGACGGCTGAAGCCACCAGGCGCTCGCCCGACTGGGCGGCTGCCATCAGCGGATGGCAGGATTGGCGGATGGCTGAAACGTGGAAGAACATGCCGGTGTCGGAGGTTGAGGTCGGCGATCGGGTCCGGCTGGAGTCAGGAGCTGAAGTGCTCGTGTCCCGGATCGAGACAAAGTTCATGGGCATGGACACCATGGTCGCTCTCATCGAGGACACCCCGGACCGCTGGTACAAGCAGCCGGTGCCCCAGGCTGCCAAGGTCGAAGTCCAGCGGGGACGCTGAACGGTCAGGCGGGTCCGGACAGGGGAGGGGCATGGAGACGACGCCGTCGGCCGACGGTACCTCGATCGCCTTCGACCGGGACGGCGACGGACCACCGCTGATCGTGGTGGTGGGGGCGTTCTGTGATCGATCGACGTCGATCGGCCTGGCGGGGCTGCTGGCCCCCCGCTTCACCGTGTTCCGCTACGACCGTCGCGGCAGGGGCTCGAGCGGTGACAACGCGCCCTATGCGGTAGAGCGTGAAATCGAGGATCTCGAGGCCGTGATGGCCGCCGCCGGCGGGTCGGCCTTCGTCTTCGGCCACTCCTCGGGCGCCGTCCTCGCACTCGAAGCCGTCATCGGAGGTCTCCCGGCCACTAGATTGGCCGTATACGAACCGCCGTACATCGTGGAGGGGACCCGGGCCCGGCCCGACCGGCTGGCTGAGCGCGTCAGCCAGCTGCTGGGTGCCGATCAGCCCAGCGAGGCGGCCGAGCTGTTCTTCCTCGAAGGCCCCCAAACGCCCCCTGAGGTGGTGACCATGATGAAAGGGGCTCCTATGTGGTCCCGCTTCGAGGAGTTGGCCCCCACCCTGCCCAACGAGCTGGCGCTGGTCGGCGACCAGCGGGTGCCGGCCGATCGACTGGCCGGCGTCGGCATGTCCACCCTCGTCCTCAGCGGAGCCGACAGTCCGGAGTGGGCCCGAGAGGCCGTCGAGGCCGTGGGCGGCTCCATCCCGAGCAGCCGGCACCGTGTGCTCGAGGGACAGACCCACAATGCCGCCGACGACGTCCTCGCGCCCGTGCTGGCGTCGTTCTTCCTGGGCTGAAGGGCGCGTTTCCTGGGCTCAGTGGCGGCCCTTGGTCCGCTGACCTGGGATGGAGAAAGGCAACCGGTGCAGGGAGCCGCCGCCAGCCCGGGGCGAGCAATCCGGAGGGCATTCGGCGGGTAGTCTTACGTATCAGCCCTCTCGGTAGCTACCGACGGCCACTGCGGGCGCTGAACTTTTCAGATCACCCCGACGGGCACGCCGGCTCAGTGTTACACCTTCCTGCCCCTCGCAACGTGCTCTGGCACGCGATGCCTGTTGTGTTGGAAGGCGTTGTGGCGCCCCTGGGCGCCTATTACCTGATGCTCCTCATTGCCGGATTCCGCGGTGCTCTGATCGGCGCATTGGCCTGGTCCTATCTGATCGTCGGTCGACGACTGGTGCGCCGTCAGCGGGTATCGACGCTCCTGTTGGTGGGAACGGCCCTGCTGACGCTGCGTACAGCCATTTCGTTCATGACCGGAAGTGCCTTCCTCTATTTCATCCAGCCGACGGTCAGCACGTTCCTCGTGTCGCTGGCGCTGGTGGGGTCGGCCCTCCTCGGTCGGCCCTTCACGCAACGGTTCACCCATGACTTCTGCCCCCTCACCCCTGAGCTTCTCGCTCGGCCCACCGTGCATCGGTTCTTCATTCGCGTGTCGTTCCTGTGGGCGACGGTCATGTTCCTGAATGGTGCCGTCGTGCTCTGGCTTCTCCTCACCGAGTCGGTCGGAGCCTTTGCCGTTGAGCGCAGCGGGATCTCGGTGTCGCTCACTGCCGGCGCCATCGCTCTGTCGGTGATTTGGTTCGCCCGCAGCATGCGGCAGGACGGGATCACCGTGCACTTCGGGAAAACGGCACGGCAGGCTGCGGCCGCCGCCCACCTGCCGTAGCCGCCCCGCCCGATGGTGCGTGCGGTCGAATCGTGAGTCGGAAATACTGAGCACATGGGAAATCTCAACCACTCGGATTCGACCACCATCGCCAGGGAGCCGGACGTCCTCTACGACATGGTTTCCGACGTGACCCGGATGGGTGAATGGAGCCCGATCTGCACCACCTGTTGGTGGGACGACAGAGAGACCCCACGGGTCGGCGCCTGGTTCACCGGGCGAAACGTGTTGCCCGACCGGACCTGGGAGACACGTTCTGAGGTCGTGGTGGCTGACCCCGGCCGAGAGTTCGCGTTCATCGTTGGTGGCTCTCTGGTCCGATGGGGGTACACGTTCATGCCGGTGGACGGGGGGACGACGGTGACCGAGTCGTGGGAATTCCTGCCTGACGGCATCGCCATGTTCAACAAGCGGTTCGGATCAGCCGCCCAGAACGAGATCGACAAACGAACCAAGGCCGCTCACGACGGCATCCCGGCGACCCTGGGCGCCCTCAAGCGGATAGCCGAGGCTCCGGACGTGGCCGGAACCGATTGACCCCGACCCACCGGCGACCGCTGACTACCAAGGCCAGGTCGTGGACCGGTGGTCCGCCTGCCGGGTATTCGACTGTCATGACTGCTCGACGATCTCGAGTCCGTTGCCGTCTTGGTCCCGGAACGCGAACATGGGTGGTACCCCTTCCCATCGCAGGACGTCGTCGGCGTCAACGCCGCGTCCCCGGAGTGCAGCGTGATTGGCATCGACGTGTTGCGCGGTGAGCCGGATGCCCGTCTCGACTCCTGCCGGCACCCCATCGTGCGCCGCCACCAACGCAATGCTGGTTGACGCTCCGGGGGGTGCCACCTCGATCCATCGCCGTCCACCGCCCATGGGAACATCGAGGCGCTTCTCGAGGCCGAGCACGTCGACGTAGAAGGCCAACGCCCGATCCTGGTCGGCGACGGGAACGCCCACGGTGCGCAGGTCGATGATGTGGGCTGTTGATTCCGAGGACATATCACTTCTCCTTTATCGCGTCTGGCTCGTCCGTTCGCGTTCGCCTGGTTCTGACTGCACCGTCTCTGTCTCCCGGGCCTGGTGTCGTGCTCACGTGTACATCAGCGATCCGGGCGTGGTCAGCAATTCGCCCGTCTCGAGCCAGGTCTTCAACCCCGACAGGATCATGGGCCAACCCCCGAAGATCTGGGAGTTTGCGTCCTCGCGCAGCTGATCATGGGTGACGGTGAGCCGACAGGAGTCCTCGACCGGCTCGATCTCCCACGTGACCCTGGACGCACCCTCGCTCTTCACCTCGTCGTTCCACAGGGCGACCATGGTGTGGACCAGCCGTCGTGGTGGGTCCACTTCGAGGACCTCGCCCTCGCCCAGTAGCCCATCGTTGGTGGGCGAGCCCATCTTCAGCGGCGAGCCGACTGTCCAGTCGGACGTGACTCCCGCGCCGAAGTTGTACTTGCTCCTGATCTCCGGGTCGGTGATGGCCTTCCACAATCGTTCGGGGGTGGTGCGGATGTAGATCTCGAATACCTTTTCCATGGGACTCTCCAGTCTGTGCTTGAGGTCGCTGAGCCCGGCTGCCCATGGCTCGGCGTACTTGCTCACCCATCGGTCGTGGACGAGCCGGATCGGGACCGGGTTCAAGTAGTGGTGCTTTTCGCGGCCTTGCCGCTTGGAGACCACGAGTCCCGCCTCCTCGAGCTGCTTGAGGTGCTTCATCACGCCGAAGCGAGTCATAGCGAAGCGCTCCTCGAGGGCGCCCAACGTCTGCCCGTCCTCACGGAAGAGCTCGTCCAGCAGGCTCCGACGCGTCGGATCGGCGAGGGCTTTGAACACTGCGTCCACGGGTGGATAATAGGTGACCTTTTAGTCACATGTCAAGCCAGAGGAGAAGTATTGCGAAGCAGTACCTGTTCCTTGATCTAGATGCCACCGAACGCCACGATGGATGTGCCGCCCTGAGCGAACAGTCTTCCGCCGGCCACGGCGAGCGACGGGAACGACGTCGCTCCGGACCCCACCGGCTCGGTCAGCAGCACCGCGCCGCTCTGCTCGTTCAGCTCGGCCAAATTGCCGGTCCGGGTCACAGCCCACACCCCGCCGCCGGCGATCACCGGAGCGCTGGACACGACCGATGGCTGCGACCACACCGTGTGGAAGGTGTGGTCGGCTTCCACCTGCACTGCCTTCAGCCCGTCCAGGCAGGGAACGATGACCACCGAACCGTCGACGGCAGTGCCACCGAATGCCTGAGCCGAGCAGACCTGGGCCGCATAGAGCTGCCCGCCGATCCCGCCCAGGTCATCGGCGTCCAACAGGTAGCCGACTCCTTCCTTGCCGATCTGGAAGATCTCGTTGTCAACCACCGTCGGCGAGACCGATCCGAGATCCAGGTCGTTCTCGTTGAGCTGCACCCAGTTCGAGGGGGCAAAGGTGCCGATCACCTGCAAGGCCGGGGACAGGGCGATGACCGAGTCGCCGTCGTCATAGGTCGATGTCGACGCGCCATTGCCCGTGGTGACGAGCAGCGATCCCGTACTGGTCACCACCGGTCCCGGTGGTGACCAGATGGCCCCTTGACGAGGGCTGGGGACGGTGAAGGTGGTCTGCGGTCCCGAACCGCTGGTGGGAAAGCTCACCACGAATCCCCGGTAGTTACCGCAGTCTCCATATAGTCCGCCGAAGGGGGCGTAGACGGTGCCGTGTTCCATGGTGAGCGCTCCGCGCTGTTGCTCAGCGAGGCCGTCGACACCGGGAAGGGCGATCGGCTGCCGGGAGCGAACGCGTCCGTCCGCCAGGTTCACGCCCACGAGCTGGTGCTGGCCGGGCTCGACGAAGGCCACCACCCACACCACGCCTTCGGCCGGATCGATGACGGGGGTGCTGGTGATGCCCGAGGGGTCGATGTTCCCGCACGGCAGTGCGCTCCCCGGCATCGGTGCACCGAGAGAGGTTGACCATACGACGTGGCCCGTCGTGGCGTTGAGCGAGTAGATCGTGTCGTTCTCCGTGGCGGCGATGACTCGATCGCCATCCACGAGCGGCTCGGCGTACACCTGTCCATCGAGCTGCGCCCGCCACAGCTGGCCGACCGTCGAGACGCTGGGCTCTCCCAGGGCGTTGCCGGAGCGACCGATGTCGCGGTGATAGGTCAGCCATTGGCGAGCGCTCGATGGCGCCGTGCCGGAGGTGGGGGGACGGCTGGGCGCGGTTGTCGTGGGCGACGAGCTCGATGCAGAGGGATGCGTGCTCCCAACGGTGGACTGTCCGCATGCGGCCAGCACGTACGCCGAGACGAGTATGACGCCGACGATCCGGTACCTGGCCACGTCACATCATCGTGGGCCGTGGTCACGAAAGTGGGTCATCGGGCTGTGGGTCAGGACACCCCGACGGTCCGGGCTGATGAGGTGGCGTTGTAGGTCGGCGCCCCGCCCGGTGGTGTGATCGGGGCCAGGCCTTCTTGTTGGGCCATGACCGCCGCTTCTACCACCTGGAGATCGGAGGGATCGATGGCCAGGGGCCCACCGGCTACCGGGACTTGCCAGACGTGGGTCATCATCGGCGTCGGGCCGGCGTGGACCGTTCCGGGCGCGCACGGCGTGAAGCCTTGGATCAGGTGCGTCGTCGTCGAGGTGCAGAGGTTGGTATGGGCGTGCCACTGCACAAGACACCCATAGGGCATTGGGCCCGGTCCTGG
>DASXMT010000598.1:0-3530 GCA_036495505.1 Acidimicrobiales bacterium
GAAACTCTCGTCTTGGGGTAGACCTTTGAGTTCACGACCCGACAAATCCGCTCGTAGTGGCCCAGCACTCGTTGTGACTGCCCTACTAACCCCAAGGCCCCGTACCAGCAAGGTGCTGCGGAGAGATTCGCGTGACGAAACCATCGGGCCAGTTGTCTCCGGCCGGAGGGAACTCGCCATGAGTGATGCGCCGCAGCACCGGTACCGCTCCGCCCTCCTCGACCCGGGCCATCCCCTTGATAACGATGTATGGGCTGAAGCCCTCGAACGGCACGTCGGACTCGATCGAGAGCGTCACTCTTGGGTCGCGCCTCATGTTGCGCAACTTCACGTGGTCGGCGAGGTGGCCTGCAACGATCTCGTCGCCGTCCCAGCCCACGTAGATACAGGTGACCTGGGGCGTGCCATCCGGGTTGATGGTGGCCAGATGGACAAGGCGCCCTGAGGCCACCGCAGCCCTGGTGGTCTCGTCAAGTCGGATCAGACTTTCAGCCACTGGTCCTCCTCACCCACCCCGGTCGGATGAGTGCGAAGTCCGGGCTCACCGTAGCGGCGCACGCACTGGAGAGGATCGAGCTCCGTTCCCGGTAGCGAACTCGATTTGGCTAACCGACATCACCGAGCACAAGACGGCGGTGCTCGACACGGCGCAATTCCACTCAGACGGGCTTGTCCAAGCGCGTCCCGCTTCTTCGGGGAAATCGATACGAGCATTGAACCACTTGGTGCAGATGTTCACGCGGCCTATTTGGCGGAGGATCAGGCACCGACCTCCGGTTGAGACCCTTCACCCTGGCGCAAGGCTTGAACTGCGGGTCAATGGGATCGATTACGGACCACAAGGCCGCCGGCTCGATCCGAACGAGCCCCGATCCCTTGACCCAGGTGATCAGTTATGTAACGCTTACCGTTCGTGATGACTTACCAAAAGAGGGATGGCTGGTCCATTCTGGGTGATCGCACCCGTCGGGCCATTGTGGAGTGCCTGGCCGAACGCCCGATGGCGGTGGTTGAGCTGGCTGAGAAGTTGCCCGTGAGTCGCCCGGCGGTGTCCCAGCATCTGAAGATGCTCAAGGGCGCTGGACTCGTCGCCGAGCGCTCCTCTGGCACGCGTCGGATCTATCGGCTCAACCCGATCGCCGTTGAGGCGCTACGAGACCAGCTGGACACGTTCTGGAGTCGCGCGCTGGCTGGCTACGACGATCTGGTTGAGCAAACGAAGGAGGCGAAGACGTGACTGACGTGCCGACTGCAGTGGTGCAACGACAGATGGTCGTCGACGCGCCGATCGAGCAGGCCTTCACCGTGTTTACCGGCAGACTGGGGGACTTCAAGCCGCCCGAGCACAACATGCTCGGTTCGCCGATCGCTGAGACCGTGTTCGAGACGCACGTGGGCGGCCATATCTATGATCGAGGCGTCGACGGGACCGAGTGCCGCTGGGCCCGTGTGCTGGCATTCGACCCGCCAAACCGGGTGATGTTCAGCTGGGACATCAGCCCGCAGTGGCAGATCGAGTCCGACCCGGACCACACCAGCGAGGTCGAGGTACGCTTCATCGCCGAATCGCCGCAGCGGACCCGGGTCGAGCTCGAACACCGCCACCTCGACCGCCACGGCCCCGGCTGGGAGTCCCTCAGCGACGGCGTCGCTGGGGATCAGGGGTGGCCGCTGTACCTGGCTCGCTACGCCGCCCTCATGAGCGAGACCCGCTGAATGGCACCGATCACGGTGAGCACCGAAGTCAACCAGCGAGTGGAGGAGGTTTTCGCCTACGCCACGGACCCGACCCGCTTCCACGAATGGCAGAAGGGCGTCATCGACGGCCACGTAGATCAGCCGGAAACTCCAGCCATCGGCACGCGGTGCGTGAACACCCGACGCATCGGGTTCGCCAACCGGCCTGTGACCTCCGAGATCACCCACATCGACCCGCCCCGAACCTGGGGCGTGCGGGGAGTCGACGGGCCGATCCGGGCCTTGGTCGATGTCGGCGTGGAACCCGTCACTGACAGTCGATCCCGACTCACCATTACCCTCGACTTCGAAGGGCACGGTATAGGCAAGGTACTCGTCCCCCTCGTTATCATCCCCCAAGCCCGCAAGGAGATGCCCGTCAACCTGGCCGCCTTGAAAGAGCGCCTGGAGACCGAGACCCGATAGGTGCCCTCCGACCAGCAGGCAGTGCACGACCAGATCGCTCAGGGACTCAAGGAACATCCGGCCAAGAAGGGAATGCGGTTCAACGTCCTCGTCACCGCGGTCGAGATCGGCGGTGCCATCGCCCTGTTCCATCTCGCCCAGGCGCTGGGCGCCAGCGACGTGGTCAGCTACCTCGCGGGCAGCATCGGCCCGATTGCCGGCGGGGTCGCCATCTGGGCCAAGGCCCGCAAGTTCAGCGGAGCCTCAGCCGCCATCTTCGCGTTCACTGCCGTGTCCGCCATCATCGCCGTAGCCGGAAGCACCACCCCCAAGGTGCTGCTCTACAAGGACTGCGCGACGACGGCCCTGATCGGTCTGATCTTCTTGGGATCATGCGTTCTCGTCCGCAGGCCGATCGTGTTCTACATGGCACAGCGGTATGGCAGCGATGGCACCCATGACGGGATGGCAAACTTCGACACCATGTGGGACACCTACGGTGACTTCCGCACCGGGATGTACGTCATTAGCTACCTGTGGGCTGCCTTGTTCCTCATTCAGGCCGCCGGGACCGCGCTGATCATCCGCCAGACCACGTACACCACCGCCTATAACTACGATCAGATCCTGCCCCTGGTCGCGATCGTGGTGGGCATCGTCGGATCACTGGGCATCGGCCGCTTCTTCGCCAAGAGGGGCAGGGCGCGCGGCGTCGCGGACAACGCAGCGTCCGATCCATCGTGATCATGCCGGTTGGCCACGATCTCACCCCTGCGGCTCATGATCGGCGGCAATTGAAGCCCTCGGCTGTCGCTCATCCACCCAGTCCGCGGTTGTCCGGTGACCTCCTCCGCCAAGCTCCTTGATTGATCGCCGATGGTCCGCCGTGCGACTCGCTGCCGGCAACGGAGGCGACGGGACCTACTCGGCAGCTATCGCAATATGGGCGATGCTCGTCGCCGGCACCTTGGCTCAGTGGACCGCGGCGGCAATAGCCGCCGGACACAGGGTCGACCCTACTCGCCGAGTCTTGCGCCTCAAGGCAGTGTTGGCCCTCGCGGCAGCAGCGATGCTGGCCCTGACGGCGGCCCGCGCCGTAGTCGCAACTCCACTCGATGACCTGAAGGGTGTCATGCGGCCGTCGGCCTTCTGACCTGGGATGATCGTTAGACATGCTCATTTGGCTGACGTGGCAGCGCACCAGGACAAGACTCTCTCCATGGCACCAGGGCAAGACTCTCTCCATGGTTGTGCGCCTCGTTGCCCTCATCAGTCGGCAAATCTTCCGCCTCGTCCTCTTGACCTGTCGAACGTCCCGTTCGAAGGCGTCGGCCAGCCACCAACCCTTAGCTCGTATCGGGAGACGTCGTCGAGCCAGGTTCTCTGCG
>DASXMT010000599.1:0-19218 GCA_036495505.1 Acidimicrobiales bacterium
TAGACCCCGGTGGTGAACTGGAGGGTGCTTGTCACCGCGGCCATCGCCGAGATCACGCACCAGGAATCGGGCCAGTCGCTCTCGGGACCCCAGATCGGTGATCCGTCCTCGTAGGGAGAATACGTATACCGGGATCGGAGCTCTTTGGGATAACAGAGGTGGTCGGAGACATACATGCCCGAGAAGCCCAGCTCCTCGGAGGCCGTGGCCATCTGCAGGTACTGGTCGGTTTCTAGGAACGCCACGCTCTGATGAAACTGCATTGCACTCCCCCCACTGCTCGCCATCCACTTGCACTGTCCACTTGCACTGTCCACTTGCACTGCGCCCACTTGCACTTGGCCCACTTGCAATGCGCGTATTGCTCTACTGATCCCTCCTGACGCTACCCGTGGCACGGTAAGCGTGGCCGGATCGCCCGTCAACTCAACCGGTCGATGGGTCGCTTTTCAATCGACCGGCAGTTGCGCCCGTCGCGACCCTCCGCCCAACCGCCGTACGGCAGCAGTGGCGTTCCATCGCAAGGCGCCGGCCAGGTCCACGGCGTGCTCCAAGGGGGTGTAGTCGGGCCGGGCGGCGGCGGCGGCCAGAGCCCGGTCGAGGTCGAGGTCGTGTTGATCCAGAACGATGGAGAAGTCGCGGCGCATCGGTTCGGCCAGGTCGTACCCACACGATCGATAGATTCGGGCGAAGAGGGGCTTGTAGAGGCGTACCCGTTCGTGCAGCCCCGACGAATGGGACATGGGGTTCTTGGGCCGTCGTCGGATGTAGTCGGGCAGCAGGTCTGCGAATGCCTGACGGATCACCCACTTCTCCTGGCCGTCTCGCACCTTGAGGTCGATGGGCATGCGCATGGCCAACCGCACCAGGGCCAGGTCCAAGAAGGGGACGCGTGTCTCGACGCCGCTGCCCATGCTGGTCCGGTCGACCCGCTGCAGTTCGGTCCGGCTCAGGTTCCGGATCTTGTGCTGGAACAACCGCTGACGAAGGTCATCCCCCACCTGGCGATACATGTCATAGCCACCGAAGAGCTCGTCCGATCCGTCACCAGACAGGACGACCTTGACCCCGCTTCGATGCACCCGCTCGAAGAGCGGCTTGGACACCAAGGCATTGATGATGTCGCCGTACTCAGTCAGCTCGGACATGGCGATGGCGGCGCGCACATCATCGAACCGAAGCTCACTGGGCCGAAGTTCGATGATCTCGTGCGCCACCCCGAGGTCGGCGGTCAGACGCCGCGCGTAGCGGAGGTCATCGCTGTCGGACGTGCCAACGGTGAAGGCGACGCAGTCGGGATGCATGGCGTGGACGTGCAGGAGGGTCAACGCACTGTCCACCCCACCCGAAAGGATCACGCCCACGGTGAGGTCGGTGTCCACCCGGACCCGGATGCTGTCCTCCAGGGCGCTCCGGACCAGACCCATGGCCTCGTCCGGGTCCTCGATGGGGTCCTCGCCCTCACCGAGCCGCATGAGGTCGACGTAGGGCGACAGCTCGGGTACCGAGGTCGGCGTGCCCCATCCGTGGTGTCCGGGGGGGACCTCGGTGACCGGTGTCCCCACGGATACCAGCGACTTGACCTCGGAAGCGATGTGGAGGCGGCCACCCCGTCTCGACCAGTAGAGCGGTTTGACCCCGATGGGATCCCGGGCCAGGTACACGCGCCCGCTTGCTCGCTCCACCACGGCGAAGGCAAACTCCCCACGGAAGTGATGGACGGCGTCCTCGCCCCATTCCAGGAACGACTCCATCACCACCTCGGTGTCGCTGGAGCTGCGCAGCTGGTGGCCGAGGGCTTGGAGCT
Source organism: Acidimicrobiales bacterium (assembly GCA_036495505.1). Classification (GTDB taxonomy): domain Bacteria; phylum Actinomycetota; class Acidimicrobiia; order Acidimicrobiales; family RAAP-2; genus DASXMT01. The sequence goes on from DASXMT010000599.1 coordinate 1,808, forward strand.
CGACGCGAAGCTCCCGGTAGTTGAAGACCTCGCCGTTGTAGCACAGGGCCCAACTACCGTCGGCTGAGGTCCACGGTTGTACGGCACGATCCCGGTCGACGATCTGCAGTCGCTGCGTGCCGAGCAGGAGGCCGTCCTCGCACAGCGTCTCCTCGACGTCGCCCCGGGGGGCGATGGCCGCCAGCATCTGGTCGAAGAGGGCGCGGTCCGCGCCTTCACCCAGGATGAGCGCGATGCCGCACATCGTCCTCAGCCTCCGAACGAGGTGGCGTAGGCCCGCCGGAGCCGGTCCGCGGCCGCGGGGCTCACGCACACGTGCCACGCCTGGCCCTCGTCGATGACGTTGACTTCTCCGATGTCTTGTCGATCCAGGAGGGCGGCAGCCAGGACGCCGTCGGCATCGAAGCGCCGGAACCAGCGCATCTCGACGTCCATGGCGTAGCCCGCGCAGTGGGCGCTGGGCATCACCGCGGCATAGCCGAGGGCCCGGAGCCGGCGCTGGTGTTGGACGCTACGGACCAAGCTGGTGACCCACAGCGCGGGCGTGTCGGGCGGCGCTTTGCTCGAAAATTCCCGGGCCAGGTCGTTCAGGAACACCACCGACTCCGGTCGCGCCCGCGTGAACAGCAGACCCGAGGTATGCGGCTGTCGCCCCGGCCAGGTCCGTCGCATGCCCCAGTCCCGAGCCCGGCCGGGGAGGCCGCGGGGCTGGCGACGGTAGCGAAAGTCGAGGAGGCGTCGAGCCCGGAGTGCGTCCAGGTCGACCAGGTCACCCGAGCTCAGCACGTCATCGTCGGTATCGAAGGCAGGTTTGCTCCCCCACCAGGCCGCGTCGATCTGGGAGAGAAGGTAGATGCGGATCAAGGCCGAGAGACCGTCGGCGCTGCTGGCCGGATTGGGCCGGTAGTCGTGCACGTGCTGCAAGAGGCGGTCGGCGGCCGCGTCGATGCCTCCGGGAACCCGGCTGAGCACCCCGGTCAGCTCTGGAGCGGGCAGTCGGGCATCGAGGACCTTCTCAGCGGCGGGACGGTCGGCATCATCGGGTCCGCTGGCCAAGTCGGCCTCATCGACCAGCTCCGACACTGCCGATCGGTAGGGGGTGAGGAGACCGTTGGACGAGAGTGGGTCTTGCGGCTGGTTTGTCGGTGCGGACATATCTCCCGGGATGAATGAGGTGTGCTGAACATGGAGGGGCGCCCGCTCCTTGAACTGCTCGCCTCCACCCCGGGCGTGTGTGATTCCTCCGGGTCAGAAGAACCATAGCGCCACGACAATCCTGTGGGCTCTCCCGGTGGGGTCGTCCCCCTCGAATGGACGTCTGACCTGGATAGTTAACCGTTCACGGTTACGGTATAGCGACCGTTCCCACCCACATCCCGGTCACCGGGACCATGCCGGGCCCTGTCAATTCGGTGGGTACACCGCCGTGGGATGGGGCAGCCGATCTGTGCTGCTGGCCCGGCCTCCTACCCAGCGCGTTCACACCGCCTCCCGTGGTGGCCTGAGGATATGCCGAAGGCGAGGTGCCGCTTGCCCAACGCCTGGTCGGGGTATCGTTTGCGGCGACCTCGTTCATCGGGACCTGTCGCCGGGTGGGTCATCTTGGAGGAGCTACGTGGGATCGCCCATCGCCGTGCAAGGAGCACAGAACATTCCTGCACGACGTTCGTCGAGTCCCCTGACGCCCTGGCTGATGGTGGGCCTCGTCGGCTCGATCGGATTGGCGGTGACGGGCACCAGTGTCGGGTCGGTCACCGAGCCCAACCACGCCCTGTGGTGGTTCTCGATCCCCAACGGACAGTCGGTCCTCGTCACCACCTTGTTCTACCTGTCAGTGGCCCTCCTCATCGTGGGGTGGCTCGGCGTCGGTCGCCTGGCGAGAAAGGGGCTGCTCACCACGCGGTGGGCCTGGCTGATCCTCGTCGCCTGGGGTGTACCCCTGTTCCTGGGGCCACCCCTGTTCAGCCGGGACATCTACAGCTACATCGGTCAGGGGTTGTTGGCCCACCATGGGCTCAATCCCTACTCGGTGCCGCCCAAGGCATTGGGGCAGGGTCCCTTGCTCTCGTCGATCGCCAGCGTGTGGCGATCGACGGCCTCGCCGTACGGCCCGCTGTTCGTGGGGGCGGCCAACGTCGTCGCCGGCGTGGCCGGGCGGTCGTTGGTGGCGCAAGTTCTGGCCTTTCGGGTGCTCGAGCTGGTGGGCGTGATTCTGATCATGGTCTCGTTGCCCCGACTGGCCCGTCATCTGGGCACGGACCCCGGTATCGCCCTCTGGCTCGGCGCCCTCAGTCCGTTGGCCCTGTTCAGCTTCATAGCCTCGGGGCACAACGACGCGCTCATGATGGGCCTGCTCCTGGCCGGCGTCACCGTGGCTGTAGAAGGCCGCCTGGCCTGGGGGGTGGCCTTGTGCGCGTTGGCGGCGACGGTGAAGCTGCCCGCGGCGGCGGCCATCGTCTTCTTGGCCGTCGACCAATTCCAGACGGCTCAGGGCACCAGGCGTTGGCGCGTCCTGGCCGAGGCCGTGCTCGTCCCCGTCGTCGTCCTGGTCGCCGTGACCGCCATCGTGGGGCTGGGCTGGACGTGGCTGGGTCCCAGCGCGTTGCACGTTCCCACCGAGTTGAAGGTGCTGTCCACGCCGGCGGTGGCCTTGGGCGTGTTCTTTGCCCACTTGCTCCATGCCATCGACATCCCGGTGAGCCAGGCCACCATGATCACCGTCGCCCAGTATGTCTGTGGTGCCGGAGCCGTGCTCAGTAGCCTCTGGCTCGTCGTGAACGCCCACAAGCTCGATGTCATCCGGGCACTGGGCATCGCCCTGTTGCTCATCGTGGTCGGCGGCCCGACCGTATGGCCGTGGTACCTGATGTGGGGCCTTTCCTTCCTGGCCGCTACCACCACCCAGCGGTCCAAGCTCCTGGCTGCGGTGGCGGCCCTGGCCATGCTGGTCGTGGGGCCCAGCGGTCATCCTCTCCTCAACGGCAACGTCTATCTGGTTGTGGCCTTGGTTACGCTGGGCGCATGCGTGTGGCTGGCACGACATCGGCACTGGTATCGAGTGGCGTCGGGCTATGCCTCCTGAGCTGAGCGCATCGGGCGCCGTCAACGAGATGACCGCCATCGATCTGGTCAGGTCCCCTCGAGCACCCGAGGCGTCGCCGCAGAGCGGCGATACACCGGAGCATTCCGGGACTCGCAGCATCTCTCTCGCCGGCCGTGCGAAGCGGTGGCCCCGATGGGTCCTTCGGCCCATCGTCATCTACCTGGCCTCGCGTGTCGTCACCTATGCGGCGCTCGGCGTCGCCACCACCTTTTCCCACAAGGGCCTCTGGGGAGAGATCGACCTGTGGGACAGTCGCTGGTTCATCCGGGCCGCCAGCCATGGCTGGCCGAGCCATCTGCCGATGGTCGACGGGCACCCCGCCGCCAACACCACCGCCTTCTTCCCGCTCTTCCCCCTGTCGTTCCGCTGGCTGTCCGAGATCACCGGGATCTCCCTGCTGACCGCCGGAGCCATCGTTTCCGGCCTCACCGGGATGACGGCGATGATTGCCGTCTGGGCCCTGGTCCGTCGCTACGCCGGGAGTCGGGGCGCCGATCGGGCCACCCTCTTGCTGGCCGTGTTCCCCGGGGCCTTCGTGTTCAGCCTGGTCTATTCGGAGGGCATGACCATCACGTTCATCGCCTTCGGTCTTCTCGCCCTCCTGCGCCGACGCTGGCTGCTGGCCGGGATCCTCGGGTTGCTCGCCACTGCCACCTCGCCGGTTGCCGTGGCCTTCGCCGTGAGCTGTGCCTGGTGCGCCTACCGGGAGATCAGGCGGAACGGCAATTGGCGGGCCATCGTGGCCCCCATCCTGGCCCCGCTCGGGATCATCGGCTATCTGGCCTGGCTGGCCTGGCACAGCGGAGGGGTCACGGCCTGGACCCAGACCGAGCGATACGGATGGCACAGCTATGCCTCGCTCTGGTACCCGATCCATCTGGTCATTTCGTTCCTGAGGGACCCGATAGCGCAGACGCTCACGGACCACATCCTCGTGGTCGGAATCGTGGTCGCGGTGATCTGCGCCATCGTGGCCATCCGCGACCGCATGCCCGTCCCCATCCTCCTCTACGGGCTGATCGCCGCCGGCATCTCCGTGGTGACCGCGCCGGTGGGGTTGCGACCTCGTTTCATCCTCCTGGCCTTCCCGCTGGTGCTGGCGATCGGGACCCGGTTGCGAGGGCGTTCCTACGGCGCGGTACTCCTATTGTCCACTGGCTTGCTCATCACCTTGACCATCTACACGGTGGCTTCGTACAAGGTGTTCCCGTAGCGCGCTCAGATGTGCAACCGCCCCGCGGGCAGGCGGTTTCCGAGTGGACGTCGCCAGCCCGACCGGCCACAATCGCGTGGCCGTCGGCGGAAGCGGTCGTCGGATGCGTCGCCCTGAGTGCTCCTCGGAAAGAGATGATGAAGACCAGAGCGCCGGAATGGGAAAGGTCCGTCTGAGATGAGGGGGTCACCCGCTGATCTCGCCGTTGCCCCGGCACCGGCTCCGGATTCGGCTCCGGATCCGGCTCAGACCGGGGAGAACCCCGCCGGCACCAACGCCGTGATCGAGCGTGGCGCGTGGAGCTTGGTGTGGCTGTCCGTACTGACCGGGGGCATCAACCTGTGGGGTTGGTGGCCGTCGTGGACCGCGGCGTCCGTGGTCGGGCCGGCCTTCGTGCTGGCCGGCATCGTCGGCCTCGCTTGGACGTGGCTCATACCCCGACCTCGGTCACTGGTGTACCAGCTGGCCGCCATGGCTTCGATCCTCGCCTCGATGGCCATCCCCGAGGGCATCGCCATTCACATCCGCCAGTACTACAGCACCGACTCCGGGGCGTTCAACCAGGTGGCGGCGCGCGTGCTGGTCCACGGGCACAACCCGTATACGGCATCGATGGCATCGGCGGCACAGCTGCTGAAGAACCCCCAGTTGTTCTGGACGTACATCGTCAACGGCAGCCACGTCACCCACCTCTCGTACCCGGCCGGTTCCTTCCTGTTCGAGGTGCCGGCTCTGTGGTTCGGGTTCCATCACCAGGTTTCCGACTGGATGGACTTCTATGCCTGGATCGTCACCGGCATACTGCTCTTTGTCCTCATGCCCGCCTCGTTGCGGTGGCTCGCCGCGCTCATCGCCGCCACCCCCATCTTCGTCGGCGTGTTCAGCTCGGGCGGCACCGATGCGCTGTTCGTGCCCTTCCTGGTCCTGGCCGTCTGGCGGTGGGACCGCTTCGGCGCCGGACGCCAGGCTGGCATCGCCCGATGGATGGGTCCCATTGCCTTGGGCATCGCCTGTGCCATCAAGCAGACCCCGTGGTTCATGGTGCCCTTCTTGGTGGTGGGGGTGGTCCTCGAGGCGCGGCGTACGGACCGCCCCGCACTCCGCCTCGCCGGTATCTACGTCGGCATCGTGGCCTTCGTCTTCGCCGTGGTCAACGTCCCCTTCATCATCTGGCAACCCACGGCCTGGGTGCACGGGAACCTCATACCCTTCCGGCAGCCGCTGGTGGTCGACGGCCAGGGCCTGGTCACCTTGGCCCTCCACGGGATCACCGGGGGTGTGGCCCTCTCCAAGCTCACCATCGCCAGCGCCTTGATGTACGTGGCCCTTCTGATCGCCATGGTCATCTGGTTCCCGGCCATGAAACGGGTCTGGTTGTTCCTCCTCCCCTTGGTGTTCTTCGTCGCTGCCCGCAGCCTGACCAGCTACCTGGTCGACTTCTTCCCCGCCGCCGTCGTGGCCGCCTTCACCGTGGCCACCGTCAGCACGCCGGCCAAGGCCATCGCCACCGCCCGCGTCCGCATGGCCCTCATAGCCACCACCACGGCCGCCGTCGTCGCCGGGGTGGTGGTGGCCAGTCTGGCCTTCGTATCGCCCCCGCTCCAGCTGGCCGTGCGAGGTGTGAAGACGTCGAACCAGGCGACCACGCTGAACGCCGTCACGGTGACGGTCGACAACCAGACATCGGGCACCGTGATCCCCCATTTCATGGTCATCATCGGGAGCGGCCATCCCTCCGGCTACTGGTACCCCTCCAGCCACCGCCCGGTCGTGCTCCAACCCCACGGCGCGGCGACGGTCACCTTGTACCCGCCCCTGTTCACCGGTGCCCCCAATCACGGTGACCATTGGCTTGTGGCCGCGTACACCTCGTCTCCCGAGGCCCTCAGCACCTCACCCCTGCAGTTCTGGAAGCTGGGAAAGCAGAAGTAGCAACGGAGTTCTAACTTACTGACAGACACGAATGGAGGAAGCTGATGGAAGGGAACAACGGGGCTAGTCGGCTGACGTCCGCTCAAGAGTTGCTCCAGCTCATCGGGAGCCACGACGTTGACAAAGCCATGAGCTTTCTCTCTGATGACGTGACCTACCGAGTCCCCGGTAAGCAGGGATTGTCAGGGGACTATGTCGGACGCGACGGGGTTGCTCGCCATCTCGTCGATGTCTACGAAGAGACGAAGGGCACCTTTGATCCGCTCAAATGGGAGGATTGGATGGTAGGGACCGATCACGTCGCCGTGCTTGCCAAGATCAGCATGGAAAGGCAGGCAGCGATCATGACAGGGCGTTTCCTGTACCTCTTGCGATTCAACGGCGACGACAAGATCGATGGGATTGAGCTCTTTGTCAGCGACCCGGAGCAAGTGAAACGGTTCTTCCAGTAGTCGACATGGACACCGACATCTGAAAACCATGCCCGTGGAGATCGAGGGAGCGATCCCCTTCCACGACGACGTCGAGCGCCGGTCCTACGACAGGGACCAGGTCGAGCAGTTCTGGGGTTGCTCATCAGCTCGGCCCATGTGCTCAACGAGTTCCGGACACACTTCGTGGGGAAATCCAGCCCCGTTCACCTCTTCTGGGGTGCCCTCGATCTGGCCACCACGAGGTTTTCCGGTCGCCCGGCGCCGCCCCACCTCGACGGGGCGCCGCACTGCGGTCCCCACGTGGGCGCCGGACCGGGTGGCCCGCAGCGGTCCCCTGTCGAGTTCGAGACTTCAGCGCTAATCGCATTCGGCCCCGCCGCCGGCCGCGGCCCTCACGCGGCGTCGTGGAAGACCAGACCCACCGTGTGGCGAATCCCGGATCGGACCTCGCTCACGCCGTGCCGAATCGCCGCCCGAGCCCAGCCCCGCTGGGTGGCCAGTGGCCGTTCTCGGGTGGTGAAGATCAGACCATGGCCCCGCTCCAGCGTCCGGACGATGCCCCGGGACTGGGCTCGTGGGCGCTGTTCGACCATCAGGAACTCGCCGCCGGAGAAATCGGTCTCCGGCTGGTTGAGCCCGATGACGACCTGCATGGGAAAGACCAGCTCCCCGTAGAGGTCGCGGTGGAGGGCGTTCCAGTCACCGGCCTGATACCGCAGCAGGATCGGGGTCGGCTTGGTCTGTCCCGAGGCGTGGCACCGCTCGAGCCATTCCTCCAACGTATCCGGCCACGGTGCGTCCAGGCCCAACTTGTCGGCCCACTGGCGGGCGATGGGCACCAGGTGCGGGTAGAAGGCGTGGCGCAGGCGATCGACCATCACCGGCAACGGGTGGTCGAAGTAGCGGTACTCGCCGCGGCCGAACCGGTAGTGCTCCATGTCGATCGTGCTCCGGAACAGTTCCGGGTCGGTGTAGAGGTCGACGAGCCGAGCGCACTCGGTCGATGTCAGCAGCGGGCCGGTGAGGGCACAGCCGTCGCCGTCCATCTGGTCGGTCAGGGTGTCCCAGTCCAGTCCGGCAACCCGCGTTTCCGGACTGGACTCGCCGGTCGGCGCACCTGCGGTGGTCGCGCTCACTGCGACTCCAGGGCCAACAGGGCGACCTTGGCCGCCGGGCCGCCGGCATAGCCGCCCGGCGTACCATCGGAGCGAACCACGCGGTGGCAGGGAACCACGATGGGCAGCGGGTTGGTGGCACAGGCCGTGCCCACGGCGCGTACGGCCCGTGGGCTTCCCGCCAGGCGGGCCACCGTGGCGTAGCTCGCCGTTGTCCCGTAGGCGATGTCGGGCAGGCGGTCCAGCACCTGCCGGCGGAACCCGGCCGAGAGCCGGTAGTCCAGGGGCAGGTCGAACCGGGTCCGCGAACCGGCGAAGTACTCGTCGATCTCTCGGGCCGCAGTGTCGAGCCTGCCGGGGGCTGCGAGGATACGGGGGCTGACCTTCTCGGCCAGCGCGGCCAGAATCGCGTCATGGCCCTGTCGGGCGTAGGCCACGCGCACCAGGCCCTGGTCGGTGGCGGCCACGAGCAGCTGACCGACAGGAGTGTCGATGGTCCGATAGGCCACGTCCAAGAGATCGTCGGCCTCGGCCCTCGCCGACAGCGTGGCGTGCAGCCGCTGGTTGGCGGCCTCGTCGACCACGGGAAGCGAGGAGAACAGGTCGGCCGCCCCCCCGCCGCCTCGTGCCGGGTTCTCAGTGGTGATCATCGGGATGCTCCCTCGTAGTGTGCTCGTAGCTTCTTCATGCCGTCGGCCGCCGCCCGGCGGGCCGCCGCTTCCGTGCCGCCCAGGATCCCCGCCACCTCGACATAGCTCAGGCCGGCCAGATGGTGGTAGGCGACCACCTCCCGCTGTCTGACGGTAAGGGTGTTCAGGGCCGACCACAGTTCGTCGACGTCCTCCATGGCCGTCCCACTGGGCCCGGAGCCCTCGGGCACGGCTTCAATGGGCAGCGGGTTCCGCCTGGCCGCTCGGTGCTGGTCGATGGCCTTGTGCTTGGCGATGGTGACCAGCCACGCCTCGACGTTGGCCCCGGGGTCCAAGTCCGGATAGGCCCGGAGGGCGGCGAGGAAGGTCTCGGCCCACGCATCCTCGGCCTCGTGGTAGCCGAGCAGGGCGCGGCAGACCCGCAACACGGTCGGCCCGTGGGCGGCGATGACGTCCTCGAACGGTCTCAGTCCCACAGGTGGCAGACGTCTCCGGCGCATCGAACGTGAGGTGGCCCTGGCATGCGGTGGGCCACCTCAGAACAGGGTCAGTTCGGCCACCGGCGACGGGTTCTCCAAGTCCAAGAGGAATGCCTTGCGCTCCAAGCCGCCGGCATAACCCGTGAGCGAGCCGTCGGCCCCGATCACCCGATGGCACGGGATGACCACGCCGATGGGGTTGTGGCCCACGGCCGTGCCCACCGTGCGAGCCAGGGTCCAGTCAGCATCCTCTCCGCCAACGGCATGGGCCAGTTCTCCATAGGAGCGGGTGTGGCCGTAGGGGATCTGAGTGAGGAGCCGCCAGATCGAACGCTCGAAGGCGGTGCCCGACGGGCAGAGGGGCACCGAGAAGGTGCGCAGGTCCCCCGAAAAGTACTCGTCCAGCTCGCGGACGGCCTGGCCGAAGCCGGCGGAGGTCTCGGAGCCGAACCGGGACGGGTCGGGCCGGTGGTTCTGTCCGTCCATGTACAACCCGCTCAGGACCCCATCGGTGTTGACCAGGGTCAGGGGTCCGATCGGCGAGTCGACGACGGTATGGGTTCGCACCGGCTTCGTGCTCACATCGGACATGCGCTGTCCATCAGACTGCTGTACATCAGACATGGTGTTTTACATCACACATGGTGTCCTCCAATCAGTACCTGACTAGTAGACGCCGCGGCCATGCCGCTCGTGAGGTGTCTTCTGCGGTGGGGCCCCGTCCCGGGGCCGCCTTCAGCGTGAGGCCCTGTCTCCGGACAGCACCTCGGGGTTGACAACGTGCAATGGCGTTCCCCCATTGAGCAGTCGCTCGAGGTCCTCGGCCACGGTCAGCGAGTGGTTTGCTTCGGTGTTGTACGTGGCCCCTCCGATGTGGGGCGTGAGCACCACGTTGGCAAACCCGGTCAAGGGATGATCGATAGCCAGGTTCTCGCCCACGAAGTGGTCCAGTCCGGCTGCCCCCACCTTTCCCGACGCCAAGGCGGCCACCAACGCGTCCGTGTCGTGCAGCTGGGCTCGGGCCGTGTTGATGAACACCACAGCGTCTCGCATCGCCGCGAACTGATCGGCGCCGATCATCCCCGCGGTCTCCGGGTTGACCGGGGCGTGCATGGACACGACGTCCGAGCCGGCCAGCAGGTCCTCGAGCGACGAGGTGGCGTCGTCGGCGTAGGGGTCGTAAGCCAGCACCTGCATGCCCAAGCCTTCGAGTCGCCAACGCAGGGCGCGGCCCACGGCACCAAGGCCGATCAATCCGGCTGTCTGCCCGGCCAGCTCCCAGGCCCGAAAGCGTTGGTACGGAATCAGGCCGTCCTTGTAGACGTCGCCGCGGCGCACATCGCCGTCTGCGGCCACCAGGCCCCGTGTAGCTGCGAAGAGCAAGCCGACGGCCAGCTCGGCCACGGCATTGGCGTTGCGGGCCGGCGCCCGCAGGACCGGGATCCCGGCCGCCGTGGCCGCCGGTACATCCACATTGGTGGGATCGCCGCGGCAGCTGGCCACGGCCAGGAACGGTTGTTCGAAGACCGGTCCGGCGCACTGGTCCGTCTCCACGATGAGGATGTCGGCCGATTCGGCCGCCGCCCGCTCGGCCAACTGCTCGGCGTTGTAGATGCGCAAGGGCTGATGGTCGATCCAAGGATCGATCACGAGGTCGGCGAGTTCTCGCAGCTTGTCCAACCCCGGACCACGCACTGGTGCGGTAACCAGCGCTCTCGGGCGTTGCTTGTCCATCGACCCACCCCTCCCCTGCTCCGTCATCGCTAATGTCCATTCATGACAACTGCGCCGACATCATGACACCTGGCCGTCATCCTGCGCCCGTAACGGTGGGCATCGACATCGGAACGACGTCGGTCAAGGCGCTGGCGGTCTCCGAGGACGGCGAGGTTCTGGCACGCGCCCGGGTCCCCCATCGGATCATCCACACGTCGGCCGAGCACATGGAGCACAGCGCCCAGGCCGCCTGGCGCCGCGGCCCCATCCGTGCTCTCTCTCTGGTCCGGGATGCGCTGGCCGCCTCGCAGGCCTCGTCGTCCGGCTCCACCGACCCCGCTTATATCGCCGGTATCTGCGTGGCCGGGATGGTGCCCTCGCTCACGGGAGTGGACCGAGGTGGGATTCCCCGCACGCCCGGACTGCTCTACGGCGATGCCCGCGGCCGTCCACCGGCGGACACCCCGGCGAGGAGCGACGGCCACGCCGGCCCGATGCCCGACGCCGAAGGCTTCCTTCGGTGGACCGCGCAGCTGATGCCGGAGGCCTTCGGCTATTGGCCGGCCCAGGCGGTGGCCAACCACGCCCTCACCGGGCAGGGCAGCATTGACACCGCCGTGGCCTCGACCCTGGGCGAGCTTCACCAAGGGGGCCGGTGGAACGACGAGCTCTTGACCACTCTCGCCGTGCGCCCGGACCAGATGCCCCAGGTGGTGTTGACAGGCCAGCCGGCCGGCACCCTGCGCGCCAGGCGACATGCGCGGTTTGCATCGGGAGGGTCCGACTATCCCGAGACCGTAGTGGCCGGTGGCACCATCGACGCGTTCTGCGATCAGATCGTGGCCGGAGCGAACGAGGTGGGCGACGTCATCGTCCTGTTCGGGGCGACCATGGTGGTGTGGGTGGTCACCGATGCCTGGGTGGAGGTCCCCGGCCTGTGGACGGTTCCCCATACCGTGCCCGAGCGAGTGCTGGTAGGGGGCCCCAGCAACGCCGGCGCCCTCTTCGTCGATTGGGCCCGCTCACTGCTCCGCAGCGGTCCTCGCACGAGCCCGGCTGACGACGGTCGTTCGGGGGATCCGAGCCGCGTGCCCGTGTGGCTTCCCTATGTTCGGGGCGAGCGGGTCCCCTTCCACGACACGACCCTTCGTGCCGCGCTCTTCGATCTCGACATCACCGACGGACCCGCGGGCATGGCCCGGGCTGCCTTCGAGGCCAGTGGCTTCGTGATCCGGAACATCCTCGAACGCTCGGGCGTCACCGGGCGCCGGATCGTGGCCAGCGGAGGCGGAACGAACCTCGCCGCCTGGATGTCGGGGGTGGCCGACGCCACCGGCCTTCCCGTCGACAGGGTTGCCGTCCCCGAGGGAGCCGCCCTTGGAGCGGCTTTCCTCGCTCGCATGGCCGCGGGCCTCGAACCGTCGCTCGACGGCTCGAGGCGATGGGCTCGACCCGGTCAGAGGGTGATGCCCGACTGCCAGTGGCAGGAGGCTGCCGACGCCCGTTACCAGCGCTTCACCGCCCTGGGCTCGGGCCGTTGATCGGCCGACCGCGGTTCAGCCTGAGGTGGCGGGCCCGAATGCCACCTTGACCGCACCGCTCTCGTCCTGGGTGGCAAGGGCCCGAAGGGCGTCGTGCCAATGATCGAGCGGGAACTGATGGGTCAACATGCCCGAGAGGTCGACCCGGCCATCGACCACCAGATCGAGATAGTGACGGATCGCATGCTGGCGCACCCCCTCCACCTCTTCAATCCCGAAGGCGTTGGAGCCGGCCAGGGACAGCTCCTTGAAGTAGAGAGGGGTGTACTCCCAACGGCCCGGGGTGTGGACGCCGGTCTGGACCAGCGTGCCCCGTTCGGCCAGGACCCGGACACCGACCTCGAGGGTCTCGGGCCTGGCCACCGTGTCGTAGACGACATCGATGCCCCCGGGATGAGCCATGGGCAGCCCGGCATAGGCGGTGTGCAGCACGCCGCCCGACCACTCGGCCAGGGCCTCCACCAACTCGAGCCGGGGCTCGTGGGCGAAGACTGCGCTGGCGCCGAATTTGGTGGCCAGCTCGGCCTGGGCCGGGAACCGGGCCACCACTCCTATCTCGACCTCGGGGTACAGCGTCCGCAGCACGGCCACGCTGGTCACCCCGAGCGCCCCGGCTCCGTAGATCAGGGCGCGGCCGGTCAGGGGTGGCGGGTGGCGGACGATGGCGTGCATGGATACGGCGAAAGGATCGGCCAGCACGGCCACCTCGTCAGTGACCGAGTCGGGTATCGGTATCAGCATCGAGTCGTGGGCGGCCATGAGGTCGGCCCACCCCCCCGGTGCGTCGGTGGCCACCCCGACGTGGACACCAGGGCCGAGGGCGCCGGACGTGAAGCTCCAGCACAGGTTCAGATCGCCGCTCTGGCACGACGGGCACGGCGGATCGATCCCCCGCGGGGCGCACGTCAGCCACGGGTTGAGGAGCACCCGCTGTCCGACCTCCAGGCCGGAGGCGTCGGGACCGAGCGCCACCACCTCGGCCACCACTTCGTGCCCGGGGATGTGGGGGATGGACGAGAACGCGGCCATCGGGTTGTCGATATCGCCCGTGTCGAAGTCACCCAGCACCAGCTTCGACTCCGATCCGCACACCCCGGCGAGCCTGGGGCGGGTGATCACCCAGTCTGGGCGGACCAGCCGGGCGTCGTCCACCTCACGCAACCCGAAGGGAAGCGAGTCCAAGCGGGCATCGAGCTCGTCGCCTCCCTCGCCGCGGTCCTGGTACCCGTCAGGGGGCAGGCCGAACACCAGTGCCTTCATCAGCTCGATCCTCCGTTGGTGGTTGGGTCCGGATGGTCCGGAGGGCTGTCGGCCATGGCCAGCATGCCGGTCATGAAGCTGTCGATGTCTGCCGTCTTGAGCTCGACCACCGCCTTCAGGTCGGGCAGGTAGTGCTCGAAGTGCGGGCTGTCGATGGCCCCGGCGATGCCGATCGCCACCTCCTCGGGGGGTGTCAACGGACCGGTATAGAACGCGGGATCGTTGTCGGGCTGGTCCCAGATCTCGGTGTCGATGGCCCCGGGAAGGACCAGGCGAACCGTGACGCCGGTACCGGCCAGATCGGCGAGCATGACTTCGCTGAAGCCGCACAGGGCGAACTTGGAGGCCGAATAGGCGGCTTCAGCCGCGATCCCCAGCCGGCCACCGAGCGAGGACACGTTGACCACGGTGCCCGATCCCCGCTCGATCATGCGGGGCAGCACGGCCAGGGTCATGGCCACGGGCGACAAGTAATTCATCCGCATGACCCGCTCGCAGTCGTCCACCGAAAGCCGTGTGACCGGCCGGCGCATCGGGACCCCTGCGTTGTTGACGAGCACGTCGAGATGTCCGAACGCGTCCCACGCCTCCTCGGCCAACGCCGCGGCGGCGGCCGGGTCGGAGAGATCGGCCGCCCATAGGCGAGAGCCGGGCGCATCCACCTGGCAGGCTTCGAGCACCTCGGCCAGCCGGTCGACCCTCCGGGCCACGATGCCGACGGTGATCCCTCGCGCCGCCAGGACCGGGGCCAGAGCCGCACCGATCCCCGAGGATGCCCCCGTGACCAGTGCTACCCCCCCGTCCCTCATGAGCGACACGGTAGCCAGTTGCCCGCAGCGCCGCTCGGGGCCATGGCGGCAGGAATCAGGTGTGCACAGACGGCGACGAGGGTGCCGAACTCATCCAGCCTCGGCCACGTGGGCATCGGTAACCTCCTCGCCGCTCCACGGGAGCGGTCAGCGTCCCGCGGACCTCGGCCGGCCATGGCGGAGCCGGTCACGGAGACGGCTCCGGATCGCGCGGCAGCCCGAGCAGGCGTTCGGCGATGACATTGCGCTGGATCTCACTGGTGCCCCCGGCAATGGTCAGGCACCGGGTGACCAGGAACCCGTAGGCCCATTGCTTGGCATCACCCTCGGTGGTGGCCCCTTCTGCGCCCAGCATGGCCAGGCCCAGTTCCTGGGCCCGCTGCTCATGCTCGGCTCCGAGGAGCTTCTGCACGCTGGTTCCCGTGCCCGGATCGGCGCCGGCCAGCGATCGCAGCGTGGATCGGTGGCCCATCACCCGGATGGCCTGCGCCTCGGCCAGCAGCGCACCGAGACGGAGCACCATGCCCGCAGTCAAGGGCTCCTGCCGTTTCTCCGCCATGTGCAACAGCGCCTCGATCCCCACCCCGAAGGTGGCCCCTGACGACATGGACACCCGCTCGTTGGCCAGCGTCAGCCGGGCGATCTCCCACCCGCGGTCCACCTCGCCCACCACGCACTCGTCGGGGACGAAGACGTCGTCCAGGAACACCTCGTTGAACATGGAGTCACCGGTCAGCTCCCGCAGGGGCCGAATGTCCAATCCGGGCGAGCGCATGTCGACGAGAAAGTACGTGATGCCCTGGTGCTTCGGCGCCGTTGGGTTGGTCCGGGCCAGGCAGATGCCCCAGTCCGATTGGACGGCCAACGACGTCCACACCTTCTGGCCGGTGACGTGCCAGCCACCGTCGACCCGTTCGGCCCTCGTGGTCAGGCTGGCCAGGTCCGACCCGGCGCCGGGCTCCGAGAACAGCTGACACCAACTCACCTCGCCCAGCAATGTGGGGAGCACCCACCGTTCACACTGCTGGTCGGATCCGTGGGCGATGATGGCCGGCAACGCCCAAGCCCCGACGGCCAGGTTCGGACGGGTGATGCCGCCGGCAGCCATCTCCTCGTCGATGACCAGCTGCTCCACCGCCGAGGCGTCACGGCCCCAGGGGCTGGGCCAGTGGGGAACGGCCAATCCGGCGTCCACCAGCCCGCGCCGACGGTCCCCTCGCTCCAGGGCCGACAGGCCTTCGAACACCGGCGCCAGCTCGGCGCGCACCCGATCGGCATCCGCCGGCAGATCGGCGACCAGGGTCCTGCGCACGCCCCGACGAGCCAGGTCGGCTACTTCGGTCTGGTAGCCGTCGGACTCACCCAACAGCTGGCGGGTGGCCACGGCCCGCCTGAGGTGGAGATGGGCATCGTGTTCCCAGGTGAACCCGATGCCGCCCAGCAGCTGGACGCAGTCCTTGGCCGCCTGCGCGTACCCGTCGAAGACAATGGCCCCGGCGACGGCGGCAGCCAGGGCAGCTTCGTCCGATCCCCCCGACGTGGTGGCCAAAGCCGCATCCCATGCCACCGCGGTGATCTCCTCCCCCGTGACCAACATGTTGGCCAGCCTGTGCTTCACCGCCTGGAACTGCCCGATCGGCCTCCCAAACTGCTGGCGGACCTTGGCGTACTCCGACGCCGTCTCGAGACACCACCGGGCGCCGCCCGCTTCCTCGGCGGCGGCCAGTGTCACGGCCACCTCCCGGATCCTGTCCAGGGAGAGGCCGGGCAACTGATGGTCGGCGACGACGATCGCCTCCTCGGCGGCGACGACACCAACGCGACGGGTGAGGTCCAGGCTGGCCGACCCCTCGACCCGCACCTGGTCGACGTCGAGCACGCACCAGATGGGATGGTCGTCACCCCGGCGAACGGGAACCAGTACCACCGACGCCGTCGCCGCGCCGAGGACCGGTCGCAGCGTGCCGGAGACGCGGATGGTCCCACCTTCGCTGTCACCCACGACGTCCAGGTGCGACGGCCCGAGGTAGATGGCTGCGGTGACGCTTCCGTCGATGAGCCCGGGCAACAGGGCACCGGACTGAGCGTTCGTCCCCGCCTCGGCGATGACGGCCGAGGACAGCACCGTGGGAAGCAACGGCCCGGGGAACAGCGACCACCCGGCTTCCTCGAGGACGACGGCCAACTCCAATAGGCCAAAACCCTGGCCGCCCCATCGCTCGGGGACATGGATCCCGAGCCAGCCTTGTGAGGCAAACTCCTGCCACACCGGTTGGATCTCTTCCTCCGCGGCATCCACCTGGATCCGGATGACCTTTCGCTCGCAACGGGTATCGAGCCAACGGCGCACCGTCCGGCTCAGTGCCCGGTGCTCCTCGGATATGGCTATGGGCACTGTTGATCCTTTCGCGATCGACAGCACGTGATCGCGGCGTCATCAGGGCCTCGACCTTGCCGCCGTCCCCTCCCAGGGCCCGTGTGGCCAGGGACAGGAATGTGAAGCGTCAAGGGCCCAAGCCTGTCATCTGGCCGCGTTCCCTGCACCCGAAGGCACCCCGCAGAGCTGGGCGACGAGGCGCCCGATCAGGGATTGGTGGTCAATGAACGGGAAAGGTGACCGGCAATGAGGTCGGAGACCGGAAGGCCAGCCCGTGGATGTGGGGATCGTCCCCCAGTGTCATATCGAGGCGGATGTCCTCGAAACGGTCGAGCAGGGCGTTGACCGCCACCCGGGCTTCCATGCGGGCCAGGTGCATCCCCAGGCACATGTGAACGCCGAACCCGAATCCGACGTGCTGTTGGGCCAAGCGGAACAGGTCGAATGCGTCGGGGTTGGTGTAGCGGCGTTCGTCTCGGTTGGCGCCACCGAGGAACAGCCCGACATCGGTGTTGGCCGGGATGCGCACCCCTCCGAGCTCGGTGTCCTTGAGGGTCCGCCGCAGGATCAACGTGACCGGTGGTTCCCACCGAAGCGACTCCTCGAAGGCCGCGGCGAACAGTGCACGGTCACGTCGCAGGGCGTCGAGTTGATCGGGGTGCACCAACAAACCGAAGAGCACGTTGCCGGTGGCCCGGTACGTGGTCTCCACGCCGGCGGGCAACAACAGCCGCAGAAAGGCCAGGATGTCCTCGTCGCCCAGCATCTCGCCGTCGATCTCG
>DASXMT010000600.1:0-10284 GCA_036495505.1 Acidimicrobiales bacterium
TGACCGATTCCCGAGTGAAGGGCGCACCGATCTCCCGGTCCACCGGTATGGCCACGTCGAATGTCTGACCGGGGTACACCAGGTTCAGCAGCCATTCGTAGCGCCGGCGACTCGGGTCCACCCCGGCCAGCTCGAGCTTGGCCGTGGCCGACGCTTCCAGGTCATCGGCCAGCTGGGTCAGCGCATCGATATCGACCTCGCGCCAGTCGCTGATGATGGACCTGGTGTCGTCGATGACATGGTCGGCGGTCAACAATCCCAACGCCGAAAAGGGCGGGGCGGCGTCGGGGATCAGGACGCGCCGCATGCCCAGCAGCGCTCCCTGACGAGCGGCGTGGACCGCCCCCATGCCGCCGAAGGCCACCAGGTCGAGGGTGCGCGGGTCGGACCCGGCCAGGGACAGGACCCTTCGTACGGCGTCGGCCATGTGGGCGTCGACGATCTCGACGGCGGCGCGCGCCGTCTCTTCGGAGTCGAGACCGAGCGGTCCTCCCGCCGCGGCTAACGCTCGATGGGCGGCGTCAAGGTCGAGCTCGAGCCGACCTCCCCAGAACCAGGTCGGGTCCAGCCGACCCAGGACGAGGTCGGCGTCGGTCACCGCCGGCCGGGTGCCTCCGTTTCCGTAGCAAACCGGTCCTGGAGTACTGCCGGCCGATTCCGGACCGACCCGGAGGACGCCGTCGACGACCTCAATCAGGGAACCGCCACCGGCCCCGATGGCGTGGATGTCGACCATCGGGAGGGCAACGCAGTACCGATGGCGCCAGTTCCAGTTGGCGGTGACATCGGGGCGACCGTCTCGGATCAGACAGACGTCGTAGCTGGTGCCGCCCATGTCCACGCTGACCACGTCGCCCAATCCTGCGCGCGCTGCCGATCGAGCGGCGGCCACCACTCCCCCCGTGGGGCCCGAGCTCATGGTGAGGAGCGGACGGCTCCGGATGTCGTCCGGCGTGGCCACACCTCCCGAACAAGTGGCCAGCAGGAGCTCCCGGCCGAAGCCGGCATCGGCCAGCGCCGCCTCGAGCCGGCGCAGATAGCTGACGATCGGCGGCCCGATATAGGCGTTCACCAGGGTGGTCGAGGTCCGCTCGAACTCGGGCGGTTTCGAATACACCTCGTGCGAGAGCGAAATCAACTCCACGTCGGGGTACTCGTCCAGGATGACCGCCCGGGCGCGTCGCTCGTGCTCCGGATTCAGGTACGAGTACAAGAACGAAACGGCGATCGAGGTCACGCCGAAGGCACGCAGACGGGCGGCTGCCTTGCGCACCCCTTCTTCGTCCAGCGCTACGTCCACCGCCCCTTCCGCAGTGAGACGCTCGGCCACCTCCAGCCGCACACGCCGGCGGGCGATGGGCGGGGGCGCTTCGAGGGCGGGGTCCCAGATGTCCTCCTTGAAACAGCGGCGCATCTCGATCTCGTCCCGGTAGCCCTCGGTGACGATGAGGCCGGTGGGGGCGCCCGACATCTGGATCATGGTGTTGTCGGCGATGGTGGTGCCGTGGACGATCGACTCGCAGCGTTCCAGAAGCGACTGGACGTCCTCGTAACCCTCGGCCACCGCCAGCCGCCTCAGGCCCTCCAGGACGCCGGCCGACTGGTCCGTCGTTGTCGTCGGCGTCTTCTCCAGGAGGAGGGTGCCACCTGGTCGCAGCAGCACGCAGTCGGTGAACGTTCCACCGACATCGATGCCGATGCGGTATCGCTCGGTCACGACCGGGCCGCTCGTTCAGCAGCGAGCTCGGATCGAACGGAGCTGGTGGCCTCGTCGTCGACGGCGAGATCCATTGCCTCGAGGGATCCGGTGATCACCACGCCGTAGTCACGCCGGGCTCCGTCAACCGAGACGTACTCGTCATAGACGTCGTCGAGAACCCGATCCGGGTCACGCTGGAGGGGATCGCCCCAACCGCCACCACCCCCGAAGTCGTAGACGAGCTGATCGCCCGCCTCGAGCAGGTGTCCGGTGATCGAGGGTGACACGACCACATGTCGTTCGGTTCCCGGGCTCAACGAACAGGCATCCGGGCTGCCATGGCGCCCTCCGGCGATGCCGGGATGGATGTGGCGCTGGTTGACGACATATTGGTTGATGAAGGTCGGGGCGCGGACCTCTTTGACGAAGTGACTGCCGCACCCTCCACGGAACTTGCCCGGGCCACCGGAATCGGTGATGAAGGTACGGCTGCGGATGAAATGCGGGAACAGGTGCTCGTTGAACTCCGCCTCGGCCTTGATCAGGTTGCCCATGGCCGCCGCATGAGCCCCCCACCCGTCGACCCCCCGAACGGCGTTGACCCATCCGGCGCTGACCTCACCGCCGTGGTCGAAGAACGGACGGCCGGATCGCAGATCGACGTCGCCGTACATCTGACGGGGACTGCCGAACTTGTACGTCTGGGGGGCGCACCGCTCGGGAATGATCTTTGACATGGCCACGGCGATGGCGTCGCCCACTTCCACACCAGGGTGGTGCGTCCCGCTACTCACCGGCTTGCCCTCCACCGGGTTCAGGCAGCACCCGAGGGGCACGCGCAGCTCGACGCAGTCGAAGAACCCCTCGTTCTTGGGGATCGAGGGGTCGACCATGCTGGCCAGCTGGGCTATGGCATTGCCCCGGGTATTGCCGAAGGTGGACCAGGCGGCAATATGGGGACGTTCGTCCGATCCGGCGAAGTCGATGATCAAACGGTCGCCATCGACCATCACGGCCACGTGCACATGGATGTCCTGATTACCCTGAGGATCGCTGTCGACGTAGACGTCCGCCTCGTACGTGCCGTCCGGCCAACCAGCAATCTCGCTCGAGAATCGTCGGTGAGCGTCGTCGATGGTGTGGTCGACCGCGGACTTGACGGCGTCGACGCCATAGCGGTCGACGATCTCCCCGAGCCGCCGCGCCCCGAGCTGCGCGGCGCCAACCTGGGCGCGGAGGTCGCCGATGAACCCGGCCAGGCGGTTGTTGGCCCTCATGGTGAGAACGACGTCGCGCCGTTCGTTGCCCGCGTCGATGATCTTGAGGAGGGGGTAACGCGTCCCTTCGGAGTAGATGTCCTTGGCCATGGTGTTGTAGCCACCGGCCACCGCCCCACCGGTGTCACCGTGATGGCACTGGATGGATGCTATGAGCAACAGCTCTCCCTCGTCCGAGAACACGGGCGAGAACACGTTGAAATCGGGGAGGTGGCCGCCCCCGTGGTAGGGGTCGTTGGCCACGATGACGTCGCCGGGTCGTAACTCGTCACCGAAGAAATCGATGCTGAAACGAACCGGAAGGGTGGAGCTCAACATGAACTGGGGAATGCCCACCGAAAGGGCCGAGAGGCGACCCTTGGCATCCAAGATGGTGGCATTGCGCTCGTTGCTCTGATTGAGGATGGGCGTGGTCGCCGTTCGGGAGACGAAGGTCGCCATCTCGAAACAGGTGGTCTCCATGGCCGAACGAATCACCTCGGGTGTCACCAGGTCGACTCCGGGGACCGTCACCGTCACGGTGTTCCCCGTCTCAGGACTTCGAGAATTCCAGGTGCAGGCTGGTCAAACCCTGGAGGAAGTAGGTCGGGATGTAGTCGTAGCGTCGCGCTCCGGCGGGACCGTGCTCCGATTCCGAGATCCTGATGTCGGACGCCCGGTCGAGGAAGCGCTCGAGGGTGACCCTGGCCTCGGCACGGGCCAGGGGAGCTCCGGCACAGGTGTGGATGCCATGGCCGAAGGCCACATGCTGCCGTGCGTTGGCCCGATCCACCCGGAACTCGGCGGGACATTCGAATTGCCTGGGGTCGTGGTTGGCCCCACCGGCGGCCACGAATGCCGTTGTCCCGGCTGGGATGTCGACTCCACCCACGGTCGTCGGGACACGCGACAATCGGAAGGAACCCTGTATGGGGCTCTCGATCCGCAGGGTCTCCTCGATGAAGTTGGGGATGCGCTGGCGATCGTCTCGGAGCAACTGCTGGAGATCGGGGCGCTCTCCCAGCAGTCGCAGTGATGCGGTGAGGAGCCGTACGGTCGTCTCCTGTCCGGCGGCGAACAAGTTGGCCGCGATCAGGGCAACATCGTGGACCGGGGGCGTCGAGCCGTCGGGGAAGTCAGCAGTGGCCAAGCTGGTCATGACATCGCCCCGGGGGTCGCGGCGTCGATCGTTGATGTACTCCGTGAACTGGTCGTAGAGGTATTCCAGCGGTTTGTGGTCCTGGCCTCCCATCGGCTGATCGGCCGGCTTGGCCATGCGCGATCGGAATTTGGCGAAGTCGGCTTCGGGCACGCCCAGGAGATCGGCGATGACGAGGAGCGTGTAGGGACTGGCGTACTGGCGTATGAACTCACACGTGCCGTCGGCCAAGAACTCGTCGATCTGGCGATCGGCGAGGTCCCACATGAACTCCTCGTTCTCCTTCATCCGCTTGGGCGTGATCAGGCGCATGAGCAACCCGCGCTGCTCGGTGTGCTTGGGCGGATCGAACGAGGGCAGCTGATCGCTGAAGGGCAGCTCGTCGCGGTGCTGATCGATGAGGTCGCCGACGTCATCTCCCTCGAGCGGGACGGGAAAGCCGGGGCCGGCCACCGTATTGCAGTTGGACCAGGTGACCTGATCGGTGTACACCGAGACCGCCTCGTCGAATCCGGTCACCATGACCACATCGTGATGGGGTTCGCGCTGCACCGGGCACCGGGCCCGGATGTGGTCGTAGTACGGGTACGGGTTCACGAAGAGCGACTTGTCCCGGAAGAAATCCGTGGCCTCCGCGTAGGCATCGGTGTCGGTCATCACTCGCCCCCTCTGGCAATCTCGCTCGGGCATCAGGGAATCATCCCCAACGGCCCTGTCGGGCTGACCGAGATAATTGACTTCGATGTCAGAATTTAAACTATAACGGTAGTGAGGACCTTGCCGCCACCGGGTCACGGGGCGCGGGTGCCCGCAATTTGCTTCCGGACCTGCCCACCGATGCCCGTGGCGTCGTGCCATACCCAGGAGGAATACTTGACCCATGGTCGACCGATCTGGACCCGAGGAGTTACAGGCTCCTTTCGAAGTGGAGATCGACCGGGAGGCCTGCATGGGGTCGGGGAATTGCATGTTCTGGGCGCCCGACGTCTTCGACCTGGACGAGGACGGAGTGGCTGTGGTCCACGGCGATGTCGCGGGACACGAGGAGCAGGTGCGACTGGCGGCCACCAATTGCCCCACGTCGGCCATCCGCATCGGAGGCGTGCTGCCCGCATAGGCCTCGACCACCCAGGCAGTGGTAGCAAAGAACTACACGGGTACGACCGATGATTGGCCCGGGAGACGGGCTCGATCCAGGGGAGGAGACTGTATGGGCACCTACAATCACACCGGACAGGTGGTCACCGACCTCGAACGGTCGAAGACCTTCTATACCGAGGTACTCGGGTTCCAGTTCTGGTACGAGATCACCCCACCCGATGAAGCGACCTCCAAGCTCAATTGCCTGCCGCCACCATTGGGAGTCACCGCTTCCTATCTGACCCGTGATGGCTTCGTGCTCGAGCTGATGCACTACGCGGCACCCGGGGCTGGTGCCGCCTTCCGACCGCGCACGATGAACGAGCCGGGACTCACCCACCTGTCGATCTCGGTCGACGACGTCCGGGCCACCGCCGAGAAGGCGGTCGAGTTCGGGGGAGACATCATCGAAGAGAGCGACCTCGGTATGGCCATCTTCATCCGAGATCCCGATGGGCAGCTGCTCGAGCTGCTGCCGGAGTCCTACCGCGCCAGTCTGCCGCCGAAGCCGGAGGTGGCAACGACGAGCACGGCCGGTCGGGGGTAACCATGGACCTTTCCTATACCGACGAACAGCGAGATCTCCGAGAGAGCCTCGCCACCTTCTTCTCAAAGGAGTCCACGCCCGAACGCGTTCGGGCCGCCGAGCCCTTCGGCTTCGACCCGGAGCTCTGGAACAAGATCGCGGCGATGGGCCTGCCGTCGATGGCCGTCCCTCACGACCTGGGCGGCGGAGGGGCAGGATTGCTCGACCTGGTACTCACCGCCGAAGAGTTCGGACGGCGAATCCCCCCCGCACCACTGATCGAGTCGGCGGTGGCCACCAACCTGCTGGGCCGCCTGGGAGGGGCCGGAGCGACCGCCACGGCCGGTGAGCTCTTGGCCGAAGCCGTGGCCGGCGACTCCCTGATCACCATGGCCCTCGAACCCCTTCGGGCCGGCGTGGCCCAGCTGGCGCCAGCCGGAGCAGTGGCAGACGCGGTGCTGGCCATGGAGGGTGACGAGCTCGTTGCCTTCCGATCCGGGGTCGGCCCTCGTTCGCCCCTCGAGGTGCCGCCCAACCTCGGGACCTCCCCTCTGGCCGACCGCGGCGCCGGCATCGACGAACGGGTCGTCCTGGCTTCGGGCCCCGGCGCCCGAGCCGCCTATCACCGGGCCCGGCAGGAGTGGCAGGTCCTGATGGCCGCTGCGCTGGTGGGCCTGGCCCAGACGGCCCTGGACATGGGATCGGCATACGCGCAGCAGCGTCAGGCGTTCGGGGTCCTGATCGCCTGGTTCCAAACGGTCCAACACCGACTGGCAGACGCTGTCACCGACCTGGAAGGAGCGCGCTTGTTGACATACGAGGCGGGCTGGTCGGCCGACGATGGGTCGGCTCACGCGTCGACGCTGGCCTCCATGGCCTTCCTGTTCACCTCACAGGTCGCCTTCCGGATCACGGCGGAGAGCCTGCACGTCCACGGGGGCTACGGCTACACGCTGGAGTACGACATCCAGCTCTTCTTCCGTCGGGCCAAGGCGTGGCCCCTCGCCATCGGGGACCCTCGGGATGGATACCAGGACCTGGCCGCCGGCCTGTTCGAACACGAGGAGCGCTGACATGGATTTCGTCACCGTGGACGACCTGGCCGAGCACCGGCAGGGCGCCCAGAGTTGGTTGGACACACACGTCCGCCCGGAATGGGCCGACGAGCAGTACCGGAGCGGGACCCATCACACCGATGCCCTCCACCAGCAGCTGGCCCGCGACGGGATCCTGGGTGCCGGCTGGCCGGCCGAGTACGGGGGAAGCGACACGGACCCAGACTTCGCCCGAGCCGTGTTGGATGCCGTGGCCGGCTCCGGCCTCTACGGCGACGGCTGGGCCACCACCAACATGGTGATACGGACGATCCGCCATAGCGGGACCGAGGCGCAGAAGAGGGCCGTCATCGCCGGTGCCTTGCGAGGCGAGATCCTGATCGCACTGGGCTATTCGGAGCCCGACTCGGGATCGGACGTGGCCGCAGCCAAGACCCGTGCCGTCAGAGACGGTGACGAATGGGTGATCGACGGCCAGAAGATGTTCACCAGCACGGCCCAATCGTGCTCGCACGTCTTCGTCTTGGCCCGCACGAATACCGACGTCCCCAAGCACAAGGGACTGACCATGTTCTTGGTGCCAACGGACGCACCGGGCTTTGAGCTGCAGCCCATCTACACCCTGGGTGGTCAGCGCACGAACGCCACGTTCTACTCCGATCTTCGGGTGCCCGATTCGCTGCGGATCGGCGGCATCGACGAGGGATGGCGGGTGATGCGGGTGGCCCTAGTGTTCGAACGCGGCGGCGGGCGTGTTTCCGCCGGACCCACCCTGGCCGAAAAGGCGGCAGCCTGGGCCATGTCGACCGAGCGGGCCGACGGGAGCACGTACTACGACGATCCGGTGAACAGGGAGCGGTTGGCCCGGATCGCTGTCGAGGGGGAAGTGGGGCGCCTCCTCGAGCTGCGGGTCCGCTGGATGAACGCCACCGGCGAACTGCCCGGGCTCGAGGGTTCGATGGCCAAGCTCTTCAACAGTGAGGCGGCGCAGCGTCACTATGGCGAGCTCGTGGACATGCTCGGATCGGCGGGAGCTCTGCAGCCCGGGGCCGACCGAGCGCCGCTCAACGGTGATCTCGAGGCCCATTTCCGCTCGACGGTGGTGGGAACGATCTACGGGGGTGCCAGCGAGATCCAGCGGGACATCATTGCCCAGGGACGCCTGGGGCTGCCGAAGAATCGGCCCCAGAACTGAACGGGCAGGGACCCGATCGTCGGAGGCGAGAACCACTCCTTCCATCGTGGACCGACGGGCACCGATGAATCGGCACGCTACATTTGCACTCGAGCATGGGAGGACCCGAGCTCCGGAAAAGGGTTGTGTGCACCGATGGCAGAGCCGGCCAGTGACTCAGAGGGGGATCGTAAGCGCTCACGCAAAGGCGTACTGACCCGAGCGCGCCTCATCGAGGCAGCGAAAGAAGTGTTCGAGAAGGACGGCTTCCTCGATGCCCGCATCTCGGACATCACCGAACGGGCCGGCCTCTCCTACGGCGCCTTCTACCACTACTTCGACTCGAAGGAGGAAGTCTTCCGCGAGGTTGCGGCCAGGGTTGATGAACGCCTCAGTGCACCGTTGGACAGCGTCATCCTCGATCCGTCATCGGACCTGGCTCCCGAACAACGGATCCGGGACGCGCTCTCCCGCCATCTGACCAGTTATCGCGCCGAGGCAGGGATCATGGGGGTCGTCGAGCAGGTCTCCCGCTATGACGATGAGGTGGCGGCCATGCGATTCGCCCGCCACCAGGAATACAACAAGCGGATCGGCGACTCCATCAGGCAACTGCAGGAACATGGCTTGGCCGACAAGGATCTCCAGCCTCAACTGGTGGCGGCAATTCTGGGCGGCATGACCCAGCGGTTCGCCGAGATGTGGCTCGTGCAGGGCATCGTGAAGCCCACGTTCAACGAGGCCGTCGAGCAGCTCACCTTGGTCTTTGTGAACGCACTCGGCTTGCGGAACCCGTCTCCCCCTTCGCGCAAGAAGAAGACGACCACCTGATCGACCCCGGTTGATCAATCGAAGGCAATGACCCCCCGGATGTTCACCCCGTCGAGCATGTCCTGGTACCCCTGGTTGATCTGGTCGAGCTGGTACGTCCTGGTGATCAACTCGTCCAGCATGAGCTGCCCCGACTTGTAGAGGTCCAACAGGTTGGGGATGTCGAACCGGGGGTTGGCGGCACCGAAGACGACGCCGCGCACCTCCTTTTGCCACATGGCCAGCTCGAAGAGGTTGATGCTGCACTCGGTCTGGGACTGGGGTGCCACGCCGGTGACGACACAGGTTCCGCCCTTGCCCGTGAGGGTGAGGGCATTGGCCATGAGATCGCCGAACATCACGCTGGGCATCAGGATGACCGCATCAGCCATCTGACCCCGGGTGAGCTCTGTGACCAAAGGTATCGCCTCCTCCATGGACCCCAACGCATGCGTGGCCCCGAAGTCGAGGGCCGACTTCTGCTTGAACTCGACCGGGTCCACGGCGATGACGTTCTTCGCCCCGGCCATGCGGGCGCCCTGGACGGCGTTGATGCCGACGCCGCCGATGCCGACCACCACGACGGTCTCCCCCGGCATGACCTCGGCCCGGTACACGGCCGAACCCCACCCGGTCGTCACCCCACACGACACCAGGGCCACCACGTTCAGGGGGAGATCGGGTTCCACCTTCACCAGCGAGGCCTCGTGAACGACGCTGTGCTCGGCGAACGTGCCCACTTTGGCCATGACGTTGAGATCCTGGCCGTTGAGGTGGTACCGGGAGGTGCCGTCCGAGATCTGGCCCGGGGCGAAGGTTGCCGCTCCGAGGTCGCAGAGATTCGAGTGGCCGGTGGTGCACATCCGGCAACGGCCGCAGATGGGGAAGAAGCTGGCGGCGACATGGTCGCCCGGCCTGACGCTGTGTACCCCGGGGCCGACCTCGAGGACGACGCCTCCCCCTTCGTGGCCGCCCACCATGGGGAACAACCTGGGCTCCGGCTGTTCGGGCACCTCGACCGGCTCCCCACTCGAGCCGATGTCGTTGGACCGGAGATGCTGGTCGGAATGACACAGGCCGGCGGCGGCCCACTTGACCAGGACCTCCTGTTCCTTGGGCGGATCCAAGTCGATCTCTTCGATCTGCCAGTCCTGTCTCCGGCCCCACAGGATTGCCGCGTGCGTCTTCATGTTCCCAACCCCCTGAGCAGTGGACGACCTCGACGGGTCGCATCCAAAGTGTGTCACCAACGTGGGAGCGGTTGCACGGGCGCGTTCGCCCTGCCTCCAGCCGGGTGCCCGGCCGTATGGCGCCGGGGCCTTTCATTGCATGAGGTCGAAGGAACGGGATCCGGAGCGGCGCGGCTCGGAACCTGTGGCTACGCTGCCTCTCGTCAAGCCGATGGGAAAGGACCGCATGGTGACGGACACACCGCAGTTCCAGCGAATCACGATGTCTCGGACGG
>DASXMT010000601.1:0-35839 GCA_036495505.1 Acidimicrobiales bacterium
CTTGACCATGGAGCCGATGCGCAAGAGCTTGGCCGGCTGCTCGATGGACTCGGTGGGCTCCACCGCGGCGTCCTCGCTCTCGCCGGTTCCGTCGGGCTTGGCCTCGCCGACACCGCTACCGGGCGGCTCGGCATGCCGGTCGACCCCCACGACCTCGGGGCGGAGCGGGCTCGTGCCTTCGTCGTTGGTTGAACTCATGAAGAGATGTTGCCACTCCCGGCGAGGCAAAGGAGCGGGACCAACATCTCGGCGGAGGTGAGGGAGCCGTGCCGGGCCGCCAACCGGGTCTCTCCGGTGTCGGCCGGGTCGAGGAAGGCAACAGGAGCATGAGGGACGAGGGCCACGTCGCCCAGCCTCGACGCCACCCCTTCGCGGGGCGGACCGCCGAACCAGTTCCCCTCGAACAACTCGTCCCTGCTGCGCACCAATGTGGTCTCGCCATAGAGCTCGTCGGCCACGGCCAGGAGGTCCTTGGCCGCTCCCGGCTTGGCGTGCAACCAACGAAACCGACCCTCGCCCGAGATGAAGCGGACCCCGGACATGATCTCCTTGCCCGGGAGCACCACGTGGGACCCCACGTCCACCTGGCCATGATCAGCGGTCACGACCAGAACGGCACCATCGGGGAGCGAGGCGGCGATCTCGGCCACCAGCCGATCGACGGCCTCCAGCTCGGCGTCGTAGTGCTCACCCAGCCCGTGGGCGTGCGCCACCTTGTCGATCCCGTCGTAGTACCCGTAGACGAATGCGGGCCCCTCGGCCAGGAGCCGACGCGTATCGACCACCATGGTGGAGAGGACCCGATACCCGCACAGGGGCGAGTCGCCCAGATGGACGGCGGTGAACCCGGTGCCGCCGAACTCGGCGCGGGACACCACCGGCACCGGCGCTGACGCACCCGGAAATGGAGGGAAGGGCTGGAACTTGGCCGCCGGGATGCTCTGTCGAGCGTCCCGGGGCGATTTCGAGCCGACCTGCCAGCGGAGGACGTTCAACACCTCGTCGTCGGCGACGGCCAACCGGTAGCCGAGCACGCCGTGATCGGACGGGGTGCGCCCGGTGACGATCGACGTCAGCGCGGTGGCCGTCGTCGTGGGGGCCACCGAGGTGATCGCGCCGCCCGTGAGAGCGGCGCCGGCCAGCGTCGGTGCGATGGACGCCCTGTCCTGGAGCTGTTCCCAGCCCAGGCCGTCGATGACGAGGAGGACTACTTGGTTGGCGCCGCGAGCCAACTCGGGAAGCCAATCGGGGGAGTGATCGGGACCGGCCAACAGGGCGGGCACCAGGTTGGTCAGGCAGGCCCCGGCGTAGTCGGGCAGGAACGGCTCAGGTCGGGGATTGGGGGTCAGCTGACCGGTATCGCCGGCGGTCGGATCGTTCACGCTTGGACTGTAGGCGACCGTCAGTGATCACCTGACCTCGGCCCGACCTTTCGGGCCGCTCGACACCCGGTCCGGGGCCGATCAGCCTCTGGGAACGAGGGCGCGGATCGCCTTGTAGCAATGCCCGTCTCGAGGACGGCTCACCGATGCCACCAAATAGTGAGGCTTGAATCCGAGCGCCGCAGCGAGATCCTTTCCCTGCAGCCGATCCCGTCTGGCCGCGTCCAATGCCCGGATGGCGCCGAGATCCTCCATGGGCAGCCAGTTGTCGCTTCGTCCCCAACCGAACCGGATCCACACCGACCGGTCGCCGTCCCGGCGAAAGAGCACCGGACCCTTCGTGGGTACGAGCAGGGCCAGTGAGGGGCGAAAGCCACGGAATTCCCAATAGGGCGCCGACAGTCCCGGAAACCCGAGGACGTGCTCTTCCATGGGCGCGGCCAGGGGATGAAGAAGGTGACGGACCCGCCGGCCGTGCAGCGTCCCCAGATGACGCGGCAGCCCTTGGGCGCTGACTGCTTCGGGCTGGGCCAGGTCATCGCGTTCAGGGCGGTCGGCCAGGACTGTCTCGACCACATCGAAGGGGGCCAGGTCGGGTCGATGGTCGCTCGGCCACGGCACCCGGGCTCGCACCAGCGCGCCCGACGCCAGGTCTATGCCCGCGGTGTCCTCCTCGTTGCAGGCCAGGACCAAGAGGGTGAGCGAGGAACCCCCCTCGACCGCCACGCGGTCCCGGGGGCTGATCGTGCGGACCAGCTCTCTGGCTGTGCCGCCCTTGGCGTTGCGACGAGCGGCGCCCCGCGATTCGGACTGCGGCGCCTCCCGCCGATCCGATGTGGGTTGTTGACCCCTGGCCACCCGCTCCGGGAAGTCCCGCGGGGCGGGATCGAGCCCGACCCCAGCCGGGAGGGGAGACTGGCCCTCTCCGTTACCCGGCTCAAAGGCCGCCCCCGGCTCGGGGTCATCGCCCGACTCGAACAGGTCGTCCCACCCCTGTTCGCCTTCCGATTCGGCGTAGTGGCCCCGCTCGAGGTCGTCGAACGGTGCCTCGTCGCCCGACGGGCCTCGGTGGCGCGCTCGTCGACCCGACGGCGCCGGCGCGCTTCCCTCCCGGGGGGTCCGCTGTGGGTCGTCCCTCGGGCCCCTGTGGCGGCCGTGGTCTCTCATCGAGGCCGACCATCCAGCTGAGACACCAACGTCTCTGGGTCGCCAGCGGGGAGCTGGCACGCATAGTTGTGGCAGACATAGGCCTGTCCTGCCTCGCGGCCCTCCCATAGCGGCGACGGCGTGGGCTCTCCCCACGAGAGGACGGCGTCGGGCAGCCACCGGCGATGGACGGCGTCGACCAGGTCCGGTCGCTCGCCGGTCACGACGATCTCCGTGGTCCCTTGAGCCAGGAGCTGGGCGGCGAGCACGGTGGTGGCAAAGGCGGTGGGATGCTTGCCCAGGAGATCACCCAGCAGGTCGACGACTTCGGCGGCGCCCGATCGGTAACGGTCCGAACCGGTGAGGGCGGCCAAGCGGGCCAAGGACAGGGCTGCGACCGAATTGGCCGCCGGAGTGGCCCCGTCGATGACCTCTTTGGTCCGGACGATCAACGCCTCCGCGTCGCGCCCGGTGGTGAAGAACCCGCCGTCGGCTTCATCGTGGAAAAGCTCGAGCAATCCATCCGCGGTGTCGACAGCCCGTTCGATCCACACGGCGGTACCGGTCAGCTCGCCCAGGCGGGTAAAGCAGTCGACCAACCAGGCATAGTCGGCCGCGTAGGCCAGGTGTCGCGCCACACCCTCGGACTGCCAGGACCGCAACCACCGACCGTCGTCCGGCCGCCGGAGCTCGCGCCAGAGGAAGTCGGCCACCGAGACGGCCAGGTCCCTCCAGTCGGCTCGTCCGGTGGCCGCCGCCGCCTCGACCAGGGCTGAGCAGAACATGGCGTTCCACTCGGTCAGAACCTTGTCGTCCAGGCCGGGACGCACCCGATGGCTCCGATGATCGAACAGTCGGCGTCGGCCCGCTTCTACTGTGGGCGACCCGGTGAGGGGGGCACCGAGCGGGCGAAACAGGATGGTCGCTCCCTCGAAGTTGCCCCCCGGCGTTACTCCGAACCAGTCGGAGACCTCGCCGGCCGCCGAGGGTCCCACCGCCACCGCCACCTCGGCGGGGGTCCATACATAGAACTTGCCCTCCACTCCCTCTGAGTCGGCATCTTCGGCGGAGTAGAGGCCGCCCGAGGGCGACGCCAGTTCCGTGCCCACGTACTCGATCATGCGCTCGGCCACGTACAGGTAGTCGGGGTTGCCCGTCACCTGCCACCCGTGGATGTAGGACCGAAGCAACCCGGCCTGGTCGTAGAGCATCTTCTCGAAGTGGGGCACGAGCCACTGATCGTCGGTCGAGTAGCGGGCGAAGCCACCTCCGAGGTGATCGTGGATGCCGCCGGCGGCCATGGCGTCGAGCGTGGTGGTGGCCATCTGGCGGGACAGGGCCGCACCGGTCTGGCTGGCGTGTCGGAGTGCCGTGTCGATCAATGTCGGATGGGGAAACTTGGGAGCCGGGCCGAAGCCACCCCACTCGGAATCGAAGCGCTCGGCCAGCTCCGTCACGGCGGCATCGAGGAGATCGGCGTTCCCGCCGCCCCCTGGACCCGTCGTCGCCTCCGCACCGGACCCGATCGGCCTCCTGATCACCGATCGCTCGGCCACGGCTCGGGACAGCTCGTCCGCCTGGCGCTCGACCTCGTCGCGCCGATCGGTCCAGACATCGGTGAGGGCGTTGAGGACCGTCGTGAACGAGGGTGAGCCTTGGCGGTCGTGGGGTGGGAAGTAGGTCCCACCGAAAAAGGGGCGGCCGTCGGGCGTGAGGAACATGCTCATGGGCCAGCCCCCCGAACCGATCATGGCCTGGACCGCCTCCATGTAGACGGCGTCCACATCGGGCCGTTCCTCCCGGTCGACCTTGATCGAGACGAATGATCGATTGAGGGTGGCCGCCGTGGCCGCGTTCTCGAACGACTCATGGGCCATGACGTGACACCAGTGGCAGGCCGAGTACCCGATGGAGAGGAAGATCGGCCGGTCGGTTTCCTTGGCCCGGGAGAATGCCTCGTCTCCCCAGGGATACCAATCGACCGGGTTGTCGGCGTGCTGACGAAGGTACGGGCTCGTCTCGGCTGCGAGGCGGTTCACGGTCGACCAGCCTACGACCCCGGATCGCATGGTCACACCACCGGCATCGCCGCCGCGCCTCCAATCGAGTCGTCACCCACCGGATCGCTGGCGCGCCTCGGATCGCGTCGTCGCGTCACTGCCGGGGGACGCGAAGGCGGGCCACCGTGTCGACGGCACTGTCTATGGTGTCCGCCATGGATCTGCGACTCGACGGAAAAGTGGCGCTGGTCACTGGTGCCTCCCGTGGCATCGGCCTCGCCATCGCTACCCGCTTCGCCGAGGCCGGCGCCTCGGTGATGCTCTCCTCGCGAAAGGCGGAGGCGCTCGAGGCGGCGGTGGCGCTCATTGCCGAGCACGGCGCTTCGGCCGACGTGCCCGGCACACGCCCGTTCGGCCCGACAGCATGGTTCGTGGCCAATGCGGGAGACGAGTCTCAGGCCGAGGCGTGCGTCGCGGCCACGCTGGAGCGGTTCGGAGCGCTGGACATCCTGGTCAACAACGCCGCCACCAACCCCCACTTCGGGCCGGTGCTCGACATCGATGAGAGCCGCGCCGCCAAGACCGTCCAGGTCAACCAGCTGGGCGTCCTGGCCTGGACCCGCGCCGCCTGGCGGGCGGCCATGGCCGAACACGGCGGGTCGGTGGTGAACCTGTCGTCGGTCGGCGGCCTGCAGGTCGAGGGCGGTATCGGGTGGTACAACGTGACGAAGGCGGCCGTGATCCATCTGACCAGACAGCTGGCCAGTGAGCTGGGACCCAAGGTGAGGGTCAATGCTCTGGCGCCGGGACTGGTGAAGACGGACTTCGCCAAGGCGCTGTGGGAACCGGCCGAGGAGGCCATCGCCCGCCGCCTGCCCCTCCGCCGCCTGGGCCTGCCCGATGACATTGCCAAGGCTGCCTTGTTCCTCTGCTCGGACGCGGCGTCGTGGATCACCGGCGACACCCTGGTCGTCGACGGCGGTGCTCTCGCCATGCCCAGCGGAGGCGTGGGCTGAATGCCCAGCGGAGGCGTGGGCTGATCGATTCAGGTCAGGTCGGCCCGGCGGACCTTTCCGCTCGGTGTCCTGGGAAGCTCGGAGACCACCTCGACCTCCTTGGGCGCCGCCCAAGGCGCCACCTGGGCAGCCACCATCGCTCGGAGCTCGTCCGCGGCGGGGGGCGCAAGCGGGTCGACGGGGACCACCCAGGCCACCACCCGCTCCCCCCATTCGGGGTCGGGCCGCTTCCACACGGCGGCTTCGGCCACCGCGGGGTGGCCGGCAAGGGCGTGCTCCACGACAACCGGCCACACCTTCTCCGCCCCGGTCACGATGACCTCGGCCATTCGACCGTGCACGACGAGACGGCCGTCCGGATCGATGGATCCACCGTCCCCGGTGGGCAACCATCCGCCGGCGAGCTTTGGATCGTGACCGTCCCGGTAGGCCCGCACCAGCATCGGCCCGCGGACCAGGATCTCGCCTCTGGACCCGAACGAACCGTCCCCCAGCCTTACCTCGACGCCCTCCAACGGCGTGCCGTCGTAGACGATCCCCGAGCCGGTCTCGGTCATCCCGTAGGTGGTGACGACGTTCTCGGGCAGGGCCCTGGGCGGCGCCGCGCCGCCCAGCAGGACGACGCGATAACGGGACGTGTCGGTCCGGCCCAGGGCGGTGGCCACCACGGAGACCATGGTGGCGCCGGACACTGCCTCCTGTTCCACCCGTTGGGCGTCGAACCGCTCGTGGATCCGGTAGGGCGTGCCCGTGTCCAGCGCCCGGGTGACCACGGTGAGGCCGCCGATATGGGCAAAGGGAAGGCAGGCAAGCCAGCAGTCGGCGGAGGGATCCACGGCCAGCCGCCGGGAGGTGGCCACGGCCGAGAAGTGCACGGCGTCAGCGGTCAGGACCACACCCTTGGGCTCGCCGGTGGTACCGCTGGTCGCCACGACCAGGGCATCGCCCTCCTCGGTGGGGATGCCCCCGCCGGGCAGCTGCTGGGTCCCCTCGGACGAGACCATTCGGGCGGGTTGCAGGACGTCGATCAGCCGTTCGATGACCGGGCGAGGGAGCCGAGGGTCGAGGGGGAGCACTGCGTCACCCGACTCCCAGGCCGAGCGCATGGCTTGCACGAACGCCGGTCCGGGGGGAAGGTCGAGTGCCAACAGCTCAGGCATGCGGTTAGCCTAAGGGATCGTACGAGTGATGACTCTAGGAGTGAATGGTCATATGGTTGATGCGGACGGAGATGGGACGCAGGAGCAGGTCAACCACGCTCCTGCCACCGTGATCAGCGGGCCGCCTGTGGACCCGGTGGACCGGTTTCGCTCGGAGCCATTGCCGGCGTGGCGGCGCCAGGGCGACTACCGGGACATCCATTACGACGTGGCCGATGGCATGGCCAAGATCACCATCGCCCGGCCCGAGGTGCGCAACGCCTTCCGGCCGCAGACCCTCTTCGAGTTGGCCGAGGCGTTCAACCTGGCCCGGGACGACTCGACCGTCGGAGCCGTCATCCTGACCGGCGAGGGGCCCGACGCCTTCTGCTCGGGGGGTGACCAGTCGATCCGGGGGGACGATGGCTACATCGGCGACGATGCCGTGGCCCAGCAGGGCATCGGGCGGTTGAACGTCCTCGACCTCCAGGTGCAGATCCGACGCCTGCCCAAGCCGGTGATCGCCATGGTCGCCGGCTACGCCATCGGCGGCGGGCACATTCTGCATCTGGTGTGCGACCTCACCATCGCCGCCGACAATGCCCGGTTCGGGCAGACCGGTCCCAAGGTGGGCAGCTTCGACGGGGGCTACGGCTCGAGCCTGCTGGCCCGCACGATCGGGCTGAAGCGGGCCAAGGAAGTGTGGTTCCTGTGCCGGCAGTACGACGCAGCCACCGCTCTCGACTGGGGCCTGGTCAATGAGGTCGTACCCCTCGGCGATCTCGAGGGCGAGACCGTGGCCTGGTGCCGGCAGATGCTCTCGCTCTCACCGATGGCCCTCCGCATGATCAAGGGGGGGTTGCACGCTGCTGATGACGGACTGGCCGGGCTGCAGCAGCTGGCCGGGGACGCCACCATGCTCTTCTACATGAGCGAGGAGGGACAGGAAGGGCGCAATGCATATCAGCAGCGACGGCAACCTGACTTTTCGCCCTTCCCCCGCCGGCCGTGACAGCACCACCGGGTCCAGCGGTCCCGGTTGGAGACTCGGTGAGCGAGCCGGGGCCGATCAAGCGTTGGGTGCTGGGCGCACGGCCGCGCACGCTGCCCGCCGCCGTGGTCCCGGTACTGGTGGGCACGGCTGCGGCCGCCTGCGGATTTGCCGGTCAGGCCGGTTTCCTCCACCGGGCCAGCACCTCCAGTCCCCTCCACCCCGGCCTGTTGTGGTGGAGGGCAGCCGGCGCGCTGGTCGTGGCCCTGGCCATCCAGATCGGCACCAACTACGCCAACGATTACTCCGACGGCATCCGGGGAACTGACGACGCCCGGGTGGGCCCGGTACGACTGGTGGCCACCGGTCTGGCCTCCCCCGGCAAGGTGAAGAGGGCGGCGCTGGCCGCGTTCGCCGTGGCCGGGGTGGTCGGTCTGGGGCTGGCCGCGGTCACGTCGTGGTGGGTGCTGGCGGTGGGCGCCGCGTGCCTGGCCGCAGGGTGGCTCTACACCGGCGGCCCCCGTCCCTACGGGTACGCCGGCTACGGCGAGGCGTTCGTCTTCGTGTTCTTCGGCGTGGTGGCCACGGCCGGATCGGCATTCGTGCAGACCGCGCACCTGGCCCTGCTTCCGTTGGTGGTGTCGGTGCCCGTCGGCTTGCTGGCTACGGCGTTGTTGTTGGCCAACAATCTCAGGGACATTGCCTCTGACCGGTTGTCCGGCAAGCGGACCCTGGCCGTGCGGATCGGTCGGCAGTGGGGCGGACGCCTCTACGTCGGCTGCCTGGTGCTGGCCTACGCCGGCGCCGTGGTGGCGGCCGCCTGGCGCCCGTGGTCCCTGCTGGCCCTGGCCACGCTGCCACTGGCCTACCGGCCCATGCAGCTGGTCTTGAACGGGACCGAAGGGCGGGCGCTGCTGCCCGTCCTGGCCGACACGGGGCGCCTGCAGCTGGCCTTCGGATTCCTGTTGGCGGTGGGATTGTGGATCTGAGGAGCACGGGGGTGCGATCTCCGACCCGACCGTCGGGCCGCTCCGCCGCCGGGGCCCTAGCCGCCGGCTGCGAGGTGGGCCCGGATGACCGCGGTGACGCCGTCGGGATCTTCCAGGTGGGCCGTGTGGCCGACGCCGGGCACCACGGCGTGGGTGGCGTTGTCGCCGATCGCCTCGGACATGCGCCGGCCGAGGACCGTGAACTTGGGGTCCCCTTCGCCGGTGATGATCAGCACGGGCATCTCGAGGAGCGGGAGCCGGTTCCACAGCGGTTGTTGCGTTCCGGTCCCGGCCAACCGCAGACTCGACGCCAAACCGGCGGTCGTGTTGGACCGCCGCTCGGCCAACCCGGCGACAGCGGGGGGGATGCCGGCAAACAGCGGACGGGCGAGCCACCGATGCAAGAAGGCGTCGAGCCGCTCCTGGCCGTCGCGACCGGGGCCGGCCCCGAACGGAGGGTCGAGCTCGGAGGCCAGTGCCTCATCAGCCGCCACCCGGTCACGCCGGAGCCGGTCGTCCTCGATCCCGGCCGTGCCGGAGATGAGGATGAGCGAGTGGATCCGGTCCGGCCTCGACAGGGCGGCGTGGAGGCAAAAGCGCGCCCCCAAGGAGTAGCCCAGATAGGCACCCGACCCGCCGACGTCGCTCAACAGCTGTGCTCCGGTGGTGAGATCGGCCTGCACGGCCGAAGAGCCCCCGTGACCGGGCAGGTCGACCGAGATCAGCAGATGGTCTCGGGCCAGGTCTCCGGCCATCGGCCCCCAGGTGGCTCCGGTTTGGGTGAAGCCGTGGGCCAGGACCAGGCGCGGCCCGGCGCCCACGGTCTCGGCATGCAACCGGGCGGCCGGGTCCGGTCGCAGATGGATGTCGTGCGTGTCAGATTGTTTCATCGAGGGACCTGCCGATGAGCGTACCGACACGGACCCCCGGCCACGACGACGAACGGCGGCGACGCTTCGGAGACGTGCAGGCCGCCTACGCAGCCACGCTGGTCGATGAGTGGGCGCGAACCGGCATCGAGCACGCAGTCGTGTGCCCGGGATCCCGCTCCACCCCCCTGGCCGTGGCCCTGGCTGCCCA
Source organism: Acidimicrobiales bacterium (assembly GCA_036495505.1). Classification (GTDB taxonomy): domain Bacteria; phylum Actinomycetota; class Acidimicrobiia; order Acidimicrobiales; family RAAP-2; genus DASXMT01. The sequence continues at coordinate 9,744 of DASXMT010000601.1, forward strand.
CGGGGGCATCAACGTCCACGTGCGCCTCGATGAGCGATCGGCGGCGTTCGTGGCGTTGGGTCTGGGCATGAGCACCGGCCGGCCGGCCGTGGTCCTCACCACCAGTGGCACGGCCGCGGTCGAGCTGCACCCGGCCGTCGTGGAAGCCGACCTGGGCGGTATCCCGCTGCTGGCCTGCACCGCCGACCGCCCGCCGGAGCTGCACCAGGTCGGGGCGCCCCAGACGATCGACCAGGCCCGCTTGTTCGGCACGTCGGTCCGGTGGTTCTTCGAGCCGGGGGTGGCCGACGAGGCCACCTCGGATACCTGGCGATCCATCGCCTCCCGGGCCGTGGCCGAAGCGATGTCCGGCCCCGGAGGCCCCGGGCCCGTCCACCTGAACCTGGCCTTTCGCGATCCGCTGCTCCCGTCTTCGGCCGGCACGCCGACCGCTCTCCCCGGTCGGCCGGGCGCCGCCGCTTGGCACCGGGCCGGGTCGGGTCCCGGGCCGGCCCCGGATCCGGTCATCTCCGAACTCGCCGACGCCGGACGCCGGGGTGTCATCGTGGCGGGTGCGGGTTCTGGTGATGCCGAGGCGGTCCGTGAGCTGAGCGGCGCCCTCGGCTGGCCCATCCTGGCCGACCCGCGCTCGCACGTCCGGGTGGACTCGGCCGAGATCGTCGGAGCCGCCGACGGGATCCTGCGCTCGAGCGCGTTCACCGGGCGCTTCGTGCCCGAGGTGGTCCTCCGTCTCGGCGCTCCGTGGGTGTCGAAGGTGGTGAACGAGTGGTTGGCCGACCTGGGCCGGGCCGGGTCGCCCCAGTTCGTGGTGGACCCCTGGTGGCGCTGGCTCGATCCGGACCGGTTGGCCACCGTCGTCGTGCGTGCAGATCCGACGGCCCTGTGTCGCGCCGTGATCGAACGGGTGGGCCGGCGCGATCCCGATCCAGCCTGGTCGGAGGGATGGCGGGCGGCGGAGGCGGCAGCCCAATCAGCTCTCACCGCCGTGTTGGAGTCGGACCCGAGCAACGGCGGCGACAGCGGTGCGCTGACCCAGCCGACCCTCTCAGAGTCGGCCCTGGCCCGACGGCTCTACCGGGCCCTCCCGTCGGAGGCGACCATGGTCGTCTCGTCGTCGATGCCCGTCCGGGATGTCGAGGCCTTTGCCCCGCCCCGCTCCTCGCCCCCCTGCGTGGTCGCCAATCGCGGCGCAAACGGCATCGACGGCGTGGTGTCCACGTCGTTGGGCGTGGCCCTGGGCGGCAGCCGTCCGACGGTGGCCCTGGTCGGCGATCTGGCCTTCCTGCACGACTGCTCGGCCTTGGTCCGGGCACCTGGTGTCGACGTGCCCTGCACCATCGTGGTGGCCGACAACGGGGGAGGGGGGATCTTCTCCTTCCTACCTCCGGCCTCTGCCTTGGATGTCTCGACGTTCGAGGATCTCTTCGGCACGCCGCAGGCCAGCGACGTGGCCGCGGTGGCCGGTGGGTTCGGCCTGCCCGTGGCCGACGTAGGCGACGTGGACGCGGCCGTGTCGGCGGTCGGGAAATCGGTCGCATCCGGTGGGATGTCGGTGGTCCGCGTACGCCTCCCCGGGCGCGCCGAGAACGTCGACGGTCACCGTCGGGTGAACCAGTCAGTGGTTACCGCCGTCGACGCGGCAATCAGCGCGCTGACCTGAGCGGGTTCGGTCCGGCCCGCAGCCGGACCGACGCGGCGTGCGGTTCAGGCGGGCTTCAGCGGTTCATGCCGGGCTCAACAGGGCGTCGGGTCGAACGACGGGTTCTGGTTGGCCACCCCCGTGGCCGGCGTCGTCCCCGACGAGCTCGGGGCCGCGGTGGCCGGTGTCGTCGTGGGCGTGGACACGGCGGGAACCGCGATGGCGGAGCCGTAGGCATCGATGGGTGGGGTGCTGACCGTGTTGGGCGTGGCGCCCAAGAACGCGGTCAAGGTCTGCTGGGCGAGGGGTTGGTCCACCACCTCCACATCGCTGCCCCCGCTGGTGGTGGCGGGAACGGTGGGAAGGGTCAACGCCTGCAGGTTCGATCCTCCAAAGGCGTGGTACCGCTCGACCAGGGAGAAGAGATCGCCCTCGGTCAGCCCGTCGTCCTTGGAGAAGTCGTGGACCATGGACCCGAGAAGGGTGTTCAGCGTCAACGGGTTGTAAGTGGACTTGGCCTTGTTCAGCACCGCGGCGATGACGATGTTCTGTCGGGTGATGCGACCGAGGTCGCCGGTGCCATCTTGATGCCAGTAGCCGTTGGTGTAGTACTGGTAATAGCGAGAGCGGGACAGGGCCAACGCCATCGGTCCGTTCAGCACCTGGCAGCCAGCTGTGGGGATGCTGAGGCCGGAGTTGTTGTTGCCGTTGTCGTCGTCGCGCGCCGGATAGGGGAAATTGAGCGAGATGCCCCCGAGGGCGTTGACCGCGTCCTGCACGCCCAAGAAGTTGATGACGATGTAGTGGCTGATGGGAATGCCGAACGTGTTCTCGATGGTCTTGATGAGCCCATCGGGGCCGTTGTTGAAGGCCGAGTTGATCTTGTTGTCGGTGGACAGGCCGGTTCCGGCGGGCAGCCCGGACAGCTGCACGTAGGTGTCGCGAGGAATGGAGAGGGTCCGGGCCGTGCCGGCCTGAGGATCGACGTGGACGATCTTGATGGTGTCGCTGCGCTGGCCAGGCGCCTGCGACGCGGTGCCGAACTGCTGGGCCGAGGACCCGGTGATGCCTGCTCGGGAGTCCGATCCGATCAGCAGCACGTTGTAGGGGGCGCCGTTGGCTGCGGCCACGCACGTCGAGCAGGGCTGCGAGCTGACTTGGCTCCACTGGTACTCGTTGTATCCCCATGCCGCCCCGGCCAATACCACGATGAACGCCACGACGACGAGCAACCAGCGCAGGACCTTCGAACCCCGGGTCCGACGGCGGCGACCCCGCTTGCGCTCGTCCTTACGGCTGGGGATGTAGACCTGGCCACTGAGGATCGGCCCCGAGAACTCGCTGCCGGGTCGGCCGGGAACTCGGCGACCATCGGGTGGTTCGTAAGTGGAAGGGGACACGTTTGACCTGGGGCCTTTACCGGTGAGGGGCCGATCACGTCACCGCCGGCCTCGACGACAAGTTCATGACAGTTTCCCATGGTCAACACGGCAATTACCATCACCCTCGGGTCGATGCCCCCCACATGCCCTGGTCAGGCGGTGCCGGCCCGTGGCTTCTAGGCGGTGGCCGGGGCGGCAGCCGGGAGCCATGAACCATGGAACCCGAACGGCACCCTGACCGGGAGGTGCACGGTGGCCACCGGAGGGCCGGCGAACGAGGTGGCATCGAGGACGACGAGGTCGCTGGCATCTCTCGAGCGGTCGTACACGACGCTGAGAACCCAGCCCTCATCCTCGCCGTGCCCGTCGGCGCCCCGCACGAAGACGGGCTCGCCGGCTTGGCCGTGCTCGCCAGGGTCGAACCTGACCGCCTCGTCCCGTGCGAGGTCGTACTTGACCAACCCGGCGGGGACGTCGGGGCCGGACAGCTGCGCGCAATACCCAAAACGGTGCTGGCGGCCGGCCACGGTGTCGTCGATCCTCGGGAACTCGACGGTCGTGTCGTCGAGCAGCGTCTCGCTGACCCGGCGAGCGCCGGGGTCGATGGTCCAGCGCGCCAACACCGGTTGGCTGGTGGCGATGGTCTCGCCCGGCTGGGTGTCGAAGGCGGAGTCGTAACGCACCACGTCCATGACCAGGGACTGGCCATCGTCGTATGCGTTCAGGACATGGAAGACGTAGCACGGGTCGATCCCGATCCACTGGATGTCCGAACCGCGCCCGCCTCGAGCCAGGATGCCCACACGGGCCCCCGCCTCCGGCATCCATCGAAAGGGCAGGCCTCGGCCGGTGGCGGCCATATCGAGGTCGAACAGCACGGGCAGGTCGAGGAACACCATGCGGGTCTCGGTCACTCCGAAGTCGTGCATCATCACCGCCCGAGGGACGTCGATCTCCTCGGTCTGGACGAGGACGCCACCGGCGTCCACGACGTGGGAGCGCAGGAACGGCGGCCCGAAGACGTCGTACCCGAAGAAGATGAGCGCACCGGTATCGGGATCGACCTTGGGATGGGCGGTCATCGGCGATGACAGCGAGCCGTCGAAGTCGTGGATCCGCGCCCGCTCCAGATCGGGTGAGAGGGCATGGGGGAATCCCGATTCGACCAGGGCCAGCGTGCGACCGCCATGGCGGATCACGTGGGTGTTGGCCGTGCCGTCGAGGGGTTCGCTCGGACCCTTCGGTGGCGTGGTGCCCAGCTCGGCAGCGAGCCTCCGGGTCCGCACCCATCGATTGCGGTAGGAGACGGCCTTGCCCCCCTCGAGCTCGATGGCATGGATCATCCCGTCGCCGCTGAACCAGTGATACTGGCTGCGATCGGCGGGGATGAGCACGGGGTTCGGCCCGTTGCGAAGCAGGCGACCCTCGAGGTCCGGAGGGATCACACCCTCCATATCCAGCTCGTACTCCTCGGTCCGCTCCTCGGTCACCGGAGCAAAGTTGCCACTCAGATAGGGGTTGTCCATGCCAGGCTCGTTCCTCGCTTGGGTCGGTGCACGATCGCAGGCGACGTCCCGAGATCGTACCGGGAGCCTTCGCCGAGACCGGAACCGATCCCGCCGGCGTCAGGCCATCTTCGTGCGTGCTTCATTCGGCGTGGCAGGCTGAGACGATGGCCCAACTTGCCGAGGACCTCCGCTTCAGGGGTCTTGTCCACCAGATGACCGACAGCGCCCTCGAGGGTCGGCTGGACAACGACCACCTCACCGTCTACTCCGGCTTCGACCCCACCGCAGACAGCTTGCACGTCGGTCACCTCCTCCAGATCTGCACGCTCCGGCGACTACAGCTGGGAGGTCACCACCCCATCGCGCTGGCCGGCGGGGGGACCGGCTTCATCGGTGACCCCGGGGGGAAATCGGCCGAGCGGGCGTTGCTCACCCCCGAGGAGCTGGCTCACAACGTGAAGGGGATCAGGTCCCAGCTCGAGCGTTTTCTCGACTTCGGGCCCGACGCCGGGGACGCTCGGGCCACAGTGGCAGACAACAGCGAGTGGCTGGCCGGGATGGGCCTGTTCGAGTTCCTTCGCGACGTGGGCAAGCACTTCACCGTCAACCAGATGGTGGCCAAGGAGTCGGTGAAGGCTCGCCTGGATCGGGATGGAGAGGGGATCTCTTTCACCGAGTTCAGCTACATGTTGCTGCAGGCCTACGACTTCCTTCGGCTGTTCGACGACCTCGGCTGCCGACTGCAGATCGGCGGCAGCGATCAGTGGGGAAACATCACCATGGGAATCGATCTCGTCCGCAAGCTCCGGCACACCGAGGTGTGGGGACTCACCTCCCCTTTGGTGCTGAAGGCCGACGGGACCAAATTCGGCAAGTCCGAGACGGGAACGGTCTGGCTCGATGCGGCCCGTACCAGCCCGTACCAGCTCTATCAGTTCTTGATCCGTTGCGAGGACAGCGTGGTGGGCTCCTACCTCCGCTACTTCACCTTCCTTCCCCATGACAAGTTGTCCGCCCTCGACGCCATGACCGCCGAGCACCCGGAGCGTCGTGAGGGCCAACGGGTCCTGGCCCGAGAGGTGTCCACCATGGTCCACGGGGCCGCCGAGATGGAGCGGGCCGAGCGAGCAGCATCGGCCCTCTTCGGAGAGGCCATTGTCGAGCTCGACGAGGCCACGCTGCTCGAAGTGTTCGCCGAGGCCCCCTCCACCTCGGTGGCCCGGACCCAGCTCGAAGGTGACGGTCTGTCGCTGATCGATCTGTTGGTCCAGACGGGAATGGTGCCATCCAAGGGCCGAGCCCGGACGACGATCGAGCAGGGCGGGGCCTACGTGAACAACCGCCGCGAGGCCGACGTCAACCGCACCCTTTCGAGCACCGACCTACTGGCCGGAGGGTACGTAGTGCTACGTCGTGGCCGCAAGGATTATCACCTGCTACGCGTCACCTGAGCGCAGGCCCGGCGGGTCGCGGTCAGGACCGGACCGGCGCTCTGGGCGCGAACTTGACCGGTTGCCGCGCCAGCCAAACGCCCCCACGCACCACCTACACTGGCGGTGTGCCCGCGACATCCGACCCGTCATCCCACGCGTCGTCGGTGAGCCTCACCTCTGGCTTGCCCGACACGGTCCTTCCCCCCGAGCCCGAGGACGCCACGGCTCGCTTGGAACGGGCGCTGGAAGAGCCACCCCAACGTCGGCGGGATGCCGTGGCTGATGTGGTGCGCTCCTTTCCGCGATCGCTGACTGGATGGTCGGCCCTCGGATCCCTGGCCGGCGACGACATCGAGGCATACGCCTACTACCGCGTCGGCTACCACCGGGGTCTCGATGCACTGCGGGCCGCGGGGTGGCGCGGTTCGGGAACCGTCCGGTGGTCCGAGACCTCCAATCGAGGATTCCTGCGGTGCGTGGACGGCCTCCGAGCCATGGCTGGTGCGATCGGAGAACAGGAGGAAGAGGAGCGCTGCGACATCTTCCTCCGGCAGCTCGACCCGACGTGGCGCCCAGGAAGGACCGGGATCCACGGTTGAGGCGGCGATCGGGCGCCCGATCGGGCCGATTCGCGGCCGTGGGTCTGGTGGCCATCGCCGGGCCGCTGGTGCTGAGCGCCTGCGCCGGGGCCGAACAGAGCGGCACGCCGGCACACCGGGTCTCCACCTGGATCTCCGGAGCGGGGGCGGGGCCGTCCATCGGGGCGATCGAGTCAGACAACGCTGTCATCGAAAAGGCCCTGGCCACCCATCGTGCTGCGGGTGTCATCCGGACGGCCTGCTCGCTGTTGGCCAGTGACGCCACCGCCGGAAACAGCAATCTGCCCTCGCCGGACACCCGGCTCACCACGGTTCTGGAGAACGCCTATCAAGTGGAGTACTCGGCCGGCAACAACTGTTACAGCGGCGCCGCCGGCAACGCCTCGCTCCTTCGACGCTCGGCTGACGAGCGTCGTCAGGGGGCGGCGGATCTGGCCCAAGCGGTCCAGCGGATTGCCGCGGTAACAGGAAAGGTCCCGTCCACGACGACCACGACGTCGCCCGGTGGCAACGATGACCCCTTCGATCCCTCCTGACGCCCGGGGCCGGAGGTCTCCGCCAAAGGTCTCATGAGGGCCCGGTAGGGTCGAGGTCATGCCCCTGCAGCAAGGAATCGTGGGCCCCATTCCTCCGGATCGTGATCCCGAGGACTACGACCGCCTCCGACGCCGGGTCCTGTGGGCGATGCCGGCTGGTCTCTACATCGTGGGGAGCCGTTCGGGCGAACGCCGGAACCTCATGACCTGCAACTGGGTCTCTCAGGTCGCCACCAACCCGAAGTTGGTGGCGACCGCCATCGAGAGCGACGCGGTGACCACCGGACTGATCGCCGAGGCCGGGTCGTTCTCGGTCAGCATCCTCGCCCGGGAGGACCGCTCCATGGTGCGCAAGTTCGTGAAGCCGGTCGAAGACGTGGCCGCGGCCGACGGCGTGGCCACCACCATGCAGGGGGTCGAGGTGGCCGAGCTGGGGGACGGTGTACCCGTCGTCGCCTCGAGTGCGGGCTGGCTGTCCTGTGCGGTGCGGCACACGCTCGACCTGGGCAGTCACACCTTGTTCGTAGGGGAGGTCGTGGACGCCGGGGGTACAGCCGCCGGCCCGGACGACCATCCCGAGATCCTCAGGATGGAGGACACCCGGATGAACTACGGGGGCTGACCGGGCCCTCGCCCTTCCCCGTCGAACCTCGGTCGGCTCGTCGGACTCAGGCTGGTTTCGGGCGGAGATCGATGCGGAGGACCAACACCCCGTCGTCCAGCGTGGCCTCGGCGTCACCCAGCATGGCGAAGTCCATGAAGTCGGCCTGGGCCTGCTCCTTGAAGCGCTGGCGGTCGGCGCCCTCGATCGGCGGCAGACCGCGGTTCCGGACGGCCTCGGCACGAGATCGGAACCGTGCCAGCATCTCCTGGGGATCGAATTGCTCGGGCACGTGGTCGATCGTAGTGGGGGTCTCACGCGCGCCGTGGCGGAACTGCCCGCACTACACTTGTGACCGAACGGTGAACGACGGGATACCCGGCTGGCCTGGGCTCAGGCCTGGATGTCGCCTCTGGCGGGGGCAAGGAGTTTTTGTGGTGAAGAAGGGACGCCATCGTCGTTTCGAGGAGGCACGCAGCCTGAAGCGGTCCGTCGCGACCGCAAATAGGCGGTGCCCCGAATGCGGCGCCGAACCTGATGACGAGCATGCTTCGTGGTGCCTGGCCACCGAGGACGAGTTCGACGAGATACTCGGCACGGTTCAGACCCCCCCCACCCATACCGAGGACGACCCGCTGGCCGAATAGGCCCCCGCGGGCCTACCGGGGTTTTTCGAACCACGTCCGGCTTCAGCGGGCGCTCCGACGCCTGACGGTTGGATGCGGTAGGGGGACCGCTACCGCGGCCGGTGCCAGGCGCGCATCGAGATAGGCCGCCACCATCTTGTAGATCTTCTCACCGGCCATGGCTTCGAGCTCGGCCTGCATGGCGACGTAGACGGGCTCACGACCCACGAACGCCTCGGGCGCCTCGGTGCACCACCAATGGAACTCCTCGCCTCCGCCACCCCAGTGACGCCGGTCCCACTGTCGGATGACCGACGTGACGTGGCCATCGAGTGAGGTCTCATCCTCACGTCGCAGGGGCAGTTGCCAGCAGACGTCGGGCTTCAGCTCCACATGGCTGCGATTCTGGGCCATGGCGGCCAGATGCAGCGCACAGCCGGGTCCCGCCGGAAACCCGGGCCGATTCAAAAAGATGCAGGCGTCCTGCACCAGCCTCGTGCCCAGGTCGCCGTCGGGCAGCTTCTTGACCACTCCCTTTTGCCCCTGTTTGTGGAACTGCCAGATGTCGGGGGTCAATTCGGCCGCGGCCCGTTCGACGTTGCGGGCGTCCTCCTTGCCGGTGAAATGCGCGCCGTAGGAGCAGCACCCCTGCATCAGCTCTGGCGCCGGACCGGTGAGCACGCCTTGGCACCCGTTGCCGAAGATGCACGTCCACGCGCTGGTGAGGAACGTGACGTCGAACTGCCAGGTCCGTTCCTCTTCGGGATCGCCGAAGCTGACCCACTCATGGGTATCGGATGGAATCTTCGTGTTCGAGTTGGCCACGCCTTTATGATGACAGGCATGCCTGAGGACCGTGATGACCTGCATCCTGCATTGGCCATCACGCCTGAGGCCCGTTCCACGGTTATCGAGGCGCTGTCCCGGGAAACGGGTCATGGCCGGCTCGCCCTGTGGTTCGAGGTGACCGGTGCCGACGACAGTGCCTACACCTACGACACGTACTTCCGGGTCCTGCACGACGCACGTCCCGGTGACGTCGTCCAGCACGACGACGACCTCCCGGTCGTCATCCCGCAAGCGAGCATCGACCGACTGCGCGGGGCCAAGCTCGACGTGGCCACCGATTCGGGAGCGGGCGGACTCATCCTGGTCAATCCGAACACCCCGCGCTCTCGGGCCGAGCAGGGACCGGCACCAATCGAGGGGCCGCCGGTCGACTTGGTCAGCCCCCTGGCCCGCCGGGTGTCGGCCGTCCTCGAGTCAGAGGTCAACCCGAGCATCGCTGAGCACGGTGGCCGTGCTGATCTGGTGACCATGGATGGCTCGGTCGTCCACCTTCGGTTGAGCGGAGGTTGTCAGGGATGCGGGATGGCCAAGGAAACCTTGACCCAGGGCATCGAGGGCATCTTGCGGGAGGCGGTGCCCGAGATCAGCGACATTGTCGACGTCACCAACCACGCCGAGGGGTCCAATCCGTTCTACCAGTCCACGAAGGGGTAGCCGGCGAGGTGCCGCGTAGCCGGTGACCCCCCAGCTCATCGCCGGAGTGTCGCTGATCGGACTGGTGATGGGCGGGCTACTCGACCCGTTGGGTCAGCGGCTGGCCGAACGCAGCCTCCAAGAGCAGCGTCAGAGGGACGAGGCCGCGGCGGGACCGTCGGCTGGGAGATCGTCGGCCCCGCTGACCCAGCCACCGCACTCGCCGGCCCAGCTGACCGAGCCGCCGCACCTCCTTCCAGCAGGGGTCAGCGGGGTCCGAACCGTCGGCGCCGCGTTGTTCACCGGCATCCTGACCGGCGCTGGTGCGCACCGGTTCGGTGCGCATCTCGTGCTCGTGCCCTTCACCCTCTTGTTCATCGTCCTGGTTGTGGTGTCGTCCACCGATCTGTCACACGGTCTGATTCCTCGCCGGCTGGTCTATCCGGCCTTCGTGGGCATCCTGGTCCTCCTGGTCGCCGTGGCCGCGGTCGACGGGGAGTGGCGCCGGCTGATCAACGCCGGCATCTGTGCGACGGCGAGTTTTGCCGTCTTGTTCGCCATCTGGTGGTTGGCTCCCCGAGGCATCGGCTTCGGGGACGTGCGGCTGTCTGCGCTCATCGGCCTGGCCACCGGCTGGATCGGCCTGCTCGACGTCTACGTGGCCGTCGCCTCTGCGTTCATCCTGGGGCTCGTCATCGGGATCACCATCAGCGTGCTGCGGGGTACCGGGCGCAGGACGAGGATCCCGTTCGCCCCCGCCCTGGCCGCAGGGGCCATCGTGGCTGTGTTGTGGGGCGCCCCGATCGTTCAGGCCGTCCTCCATCGGCCGGTCTGAGTAGTGCCGCCCCATGTCCCCTGGTTGCCTGGGCCCGTGGGGCGATGACCTGCCGGACGCACGTGGAAGACGGGGGAGCAGCCCAAACGGAGGGCTGCGTGCGGAGGGGTCCATGGCGGCCACGAGTAGATTTGCCTGAATGCTGCGCTTCCTGACCGCCGGAGAGTCCCATGGCCGCGCCCTCGTGGTCATCCTGGAGGGCGTGCCGGCCGGGCTCCTGGTCACCGCCGAGGACATCCAGCGGGGGCTCGCTCGCCGCCGGCTGGGGTACGGCCGCGGCCCGAGGATGCGGTTCGAGGCCGACGAGGTGACCCTGATCGGTGGGATCCGGCACGGTCGGACGATCGGTTCGCCGGTGGCCATCGAGATCGCCAACACCGAGTGGCCGAAGTGGGAAGACGAGATGTCGCCGGCCCCGGGACTTCCGGGCAAGATCCTGACCCAGCCCCGCCCCGGCCACGCCGACCTCTCGGGCATGCTCAAGTACGGACTGGCCGACGCCCGAGACGTGCTCGAGCGGGCCTCGGCGCGTGAGACGGCTGCCCGGGTGGCGGCGGGAACGGTGGCCAAGTTCGTGCTGGCCCAGATCGGCGTGGACATTCTCAGCCACATCGTGCAGCTGGGAGAAGCCAAGTGCGACTACGACGTTCTACCCACCATGAGCGACCTCCCTCGGATCGATGCATCGGCGGTGCGCTGCCTCGATCCTGACGCCGAACTCCGCATGGTGTCCGAGGTCAAGGCGGCGGCCAAAGAGGGTGATTCGCTCGGCGGGGTGGCTGAGGTGGTGGCCTATGGCGTCCCCGTCGGCCTCGGGAGCCACGTGCACTGGGATCGACGACTGGATGCCCTGTTGGCCCAAGCCCTGATGAGCATCCAGGCCATCAAGGCCGTTGAGCTCGGCGAGGGCTTGGCTCTCCCCGGACTTCGAGGCTCGGAGGCACACGATGCCATTCGGATGGCCGGGACGGGCGACGCCGACGGCCGTCTCAGCGGCGGATACGCACGCGACACCCACCGGGCCGGCGGCGTCGAGGGTGGGATGTCCACCGGTGCGCCCATCGTGGCTCGAGCGTCGATGAAGCCACTGGCCACCCTCAACCGGCCCTCGCTGGGCACGGTGGACGTCGTGACCAAAGATTCCACCGTGTCGTTCAAGGAACGCACCGACGTGACCGCGGTCCCGGCCATGGGCGTGGTGGCCGAGACCATGACGGCGCTGGTGCTGGCGTCCGAGGCGTTGCGGAAGTTCGGGGGCGATTCGGTGGCCGAGTTCGTGCGCAACCGTGACGGCTACCTCGACTCCTTGGGCGAGACCCCCTCGGCGGCGCGGCCCCTCGACGAGCACGATGCCTGAGCGTCTCTTGCTGGTCGGCATGATGGGAGTGGGAAAGACCACCGTCGGGCGACTGCTGGCCGACCGGCTGGGATGGGGTTACCTCGATTCGGATGCCCAGGTGACCCGGACCACCGGGCGGAGCGTCCCCGAGATCTTCTCCGAAGACGGGGAGATCGCCTTCCGGGCCGAGGAGACCAAGGCCCTCACGACGGCGGTGTCCGGTGCCGACCCGATGGTGGTCTCGGTGGCCGGCGGGGCAGTCCTGTCCGAGGCGAACCGAGCGCTGCTGGCCCGATCGGGAATCGTGGTCTGGTTGCGGGCCCGACCCGAGACCTTGACCCAACGGGTGGGCGACGGCGCCGGGCGACCGCTCCTGGGAGACGATCCCGGTGGCGCCCTGGCTGCGCTCTACGAGGTGCGGAGGCCGTTGTACGACTCGGTGGCAGCGGTGACGGTGGACGTCGACGATCTCTCGCCCGAGGCGGTGGCCGACCGGGTGCTGTCCGGCGCCGGGCTGGGCCCCGGTGCGACCGACTCGGGCGAGCGCCAGGGTCCACGGCCGTGATCACCATCCCGGTGAAGTTGGGGGAGCGAAGCTACGACATCGCCGTCGGAGACGGTGCTCGCGAGCTGCTCGCCGGCGCCCTCTCGTCGGCGGTCCCGAGCGCTGGCCGGGTGGCGGTGGTGACCCAGGCGGACGTCGGCATCGAGGTTGAACCCGGCCTGCCGCGGGAGATCTTCACCGTCCCCGACGGGGAGGGAGCCAAGTCCCTGTCGACGGTCGAGGGCCTGTGCCGCGGGTTCGCCCGGTTCGGCCTCACCCGAGGTGACGCCGTCGTGGCCGTGGGCGGCGGGGTGGTGACCGACCTGGCCGGCTTCGCCGCCGCCAGCTATCACCGGGGCATGGCCTACGTGAATGTGGCCACCACGCTGCTGGCCCAGGTGGACGCAGCGATCGGGGGAAAGACCGGGGTGAACATCCCCGAGGGGAAGAACCTGGTGGGGGCGTTCTGGCAGCCGTCGGCCGTCCTGTGTGACACCGCCACGTTGTCCACCCTGCCCGAACGGGAGTGGGCGAGCGGGCGGGGAGAGATGGCCAAGTATGCCTTCCTGGCTGTCCCCGAAGGCTCCCAACCCGATGCATCCCTGATCGATCTGCCCCTCGATGAGCAGGTGGCGCGGTGCGCCCAGATCAAGGCCGACGTGGTTTCGGCCGACGAGCGGGACGGGGATCGCCGCATGGTGCTCAACTACGGACACACGCTGGCTCATGCCCTCGAGGCCTCATCGTTCGGACCCAACGGGTCGACCGACTTGCGCCACGGGGAGGCAGTGGCCATCGGGCTGGTGTTCGCGGCCATGCTGGCGAGGCGATTGGACCGCATCGACGATGATCGGGTGGCTCTCCACCGTCGCGTGGTGGGGGCGTTCGACCTCCGTGGCGACCTGCCCGAGGGCGTTGACCCCGAGGCGCTGGTCTCGTACATGGGCCGCGACAAGAAAGCCCATCACGATCTCACCTTCGTGCTCGATGGCCCCCGCGGGGTGGAGCCCGTCAGGGGGATCGACGAGGTCGAGGTGCTGGCTACCCTGGCGGAGATGGCGAGTCGATCATGAGCGACCAGACCCTGATCCTGTTGCTATCGGGACCCAACCTGAACCTGCTCGGGGATCGGGAGCCGGCAATCTACGGACATGCCACCCTCGCCGACCACGTGGAGACGGCCGGCAAGGCGGCGGCGTCGCTGGGCCACGAAGTGGAGCACGTCCAGTCCAATCATGAAGGAGACCTGATCGAGGCCGTCCAGCAGGCTCGTGGCCGGGCGGCGGCGATCGTGGTCAACGCCGGAGCGCTGACGCACACCTCGTGGGCGTTGCACGATGCGCTAGCTGCGTTCGACGGTGTCGTCATCGAGCTGCATCTGTCCAATCCGGCTGCCCGGGAGCCGTTCCGTCACACGTCGGTCGTCGCCCCTGTGGCCGACGGCAGCATCGCCGGATTTGGCGCCCTGGGCTATCCCCTGGCTATAGAAGCCGTGCACCGGCTGCTGACCGCCAGGACCGGGGACTCGGCGTGACCGCCGGCTCGTTGTTCGCCGAGGCCCTTCCCCCCCTCGATGTCTCGGGCCGGCTGGAGCGTCTGCGCGAGACCTTTCCCGATGCCGGTGTCGACGGACTCCTGGTTACCGCGGCCGCCAACATCCGCTGGTTGACGGGCTTCACCGGCTCGGCTGGCTTGTTGCTGGTGACCCCGCACCGGGCCGTGCTCACGTCCGACGGTCGCTACCGGACCCAGTCCGAAGAGCAATTGGCCCGAGCCGGAGTGGCCCAAGCCGTCGACATCGTCATCGGCGGCGCCCAGGCTCAGCGCGACGCCCTCGTGGCTGCATGGGGTACCACGCCGAACCTCGGGCTCGAGGCCGACAACGTGACGTGGTCAGGCCAGCGAACGTGGGATGAGGTTCTTGGCTCCGAGGTGGCGCTCGTCCCCACGCGAGGGTGCGTCGAAGTGCTCCGACAGGTGAAGGACGCCGGCGAAGTAGCCCGCATGGAACGGGCGGCGGCCATCGCCGACGATGCTCTGGCCACGGTGACACCGCTGCTCGCCCGAGCCGAAGCCGAGTCGGTCACCGAGGCGTTCATAGCTGCAGCCCTCGACCACGCCATGCGCACCCGCGGCGCCGAGGACAGCGCGTTCGAGACCATCGTGGCCTCCGGACCGAACTCGGCCAAACCGCATGCCCGACCGAGCGATCGCCAGATCCGGGCCGGCGACCCTGTGGTGATCGACTTCGGAGCCATCTACGAGGGCTATCGCTCGGACATGACCCGGACGTTCTGCGTCGGGGGTGAGCCCACCGGAGAACTGGCCCGGGTCTTCTCGGTGGTGGCCGAAAGCCAGCGGGTGGGAGTGGCGGCGGTCGGCCCGGGTGTGGTGACCGGCGACGTCGACCATGCCTGTCGCGAGGTGATCGCCGAGGCGGGCTGGGCCGAGCGTTTTGAGCACGGAACCGGGCATGGCGTTGGCCTCGACATTCACGAGGCGCCGTCGGTCGGGCCAGGAGCAACTGCTATCCTCGCCCCCGGCGTCGTTGCCACCGTGGAGCCCGGGGTCTACCTGGCGGGCGTGGGTGGGGTCAGGATCGAGGACACTCTCGTCGTGGTCGAGGACGGCCGCCGCCCGCTCACCATGTTTCCGAAGGATGTTTCGCTCTGATGGCTGTATCGACCAACGATCTACGCAATGGCATGACCGTCAACTTGCCCGAAGGGCTGTTCTCGGTGGTGGAGTTCCAGCACGTGAAACCGGGCAAGGGCGGCGCCTTCGTCCGCACCAAGCTGAAGAACGTGCGTTCTGGCGCGGTGATCGAGCGGACGTACCGAGCGGACGAGAAGCTCGACCAAGCCATTATCGACAAGCGGGAAATGCAGTTTCTCTACCGGGACGGCTCGGACTACGTGTTCATGGACACCAGCACCTACGAGCAGCTCCAAGTGGCGTCCGACCTGTTGGGTGATGCGGCCAACTACCTGAAAGAGGGAGATGATGCCGTCTTGCAATTCTACGGCGACGAGATCGTCGGCGTCGATCTCCCTGCCGCCGTGGAGCTCACCGTGGCCGAGACGGAACCGGGCGTCCAGGGCGACCGGGTCTCCGGTGCACGCAAGCCGGCAACCCTGGAGACTGGATTGACCTTGCAGGTTCCCTTGTTCGTCAACCCGGGTGAGAAGATCAAGGTCGACACCCGCTCGGGCGAGTACCTGACCCGAGCCTGATTCTCGGGCACGCCTCGCTCGGTTCCGGCCGGCCCGCAGGCGCTTGTGCCGATCGGGACGGGCTGAGCTGCACGCCGACCCCACCATGGAATCCGCTCCCCGTCACCAGGCCCGAGAACGGGCAGTGTCCCTCCTCTACGAGGCGGAGCTGAAGAACGAGCCACCGTCGGCTGTGGTCGCCGCCCTGGCCGTGGCTCCCGATGAATTCACGGTGGCTCTGCTGGCTGCGGTCGAGGATCAAAAGGCCGAGATCGATGTCATGGTGGGCGACGCGGCCATCGGCTGGGAAGTCGACCGTATGGCCGTCATCGACCGCAATGTCCTGCGGCTGGCGGTGGCCGAGCTGATCTCGTTCCCCGACGTGCCTACCGCCGTCGTCTTGAACGAGGCGGTGGACCTGGCCACCGGGTACTCGACCGACGAGTCGGGGAGCTTCGTCAACGGCATCCTGGCCACCCTGGCCGTTCGCATACGAGGGTAGACGGCGCCCCCGCGTCGAGGCGTGCCGAGCCGGCTAGCCGCCCGCTCCGCCGAATCGTCCGGCGAAGCCACCGCCGCCGGCGATGCCACTGCCGCCGGCTCCGCTGAACCCGGCACCCCCGAAGCCCGCTCCGCCGAAGCCGGTGGTTGACGAGCTGGTGCTGGAGGAGGGGACCGCCTCGGACATATTGGCCAGGATCACCGACGCTCCCTTGGTGATCCCGCCGGTGACCTGGGTGTAGACGCCGCCCACGATGCCCACCGAGATCTTCTTGCGCGCTTCCCGACCCGACTCGGGCACGAACACGTAGGAGTTGTTGCCGACTGTGTGCACGGCTGAGGTGGGGACCGCTCGGGTGTCGTTCACCTCATGGAGTACGACCTGGACCTGAGCGGTCGAGCCGGCGGCGATGCCATGGGACCCGCCGGACAGGAGGACGATCAACGGGTAGGTGTAGCTCGAGCTGCTGGCGTCCACGGGCCCCACCCGGCTGACCGTTCCGGCCAGCGTGCCGCTATTTCCGTTCACGGTGACCAGAGCCTGGTCCCCCACCTTGACCTCTGCGGCCTGGGTGCTGGTGAGGGACCCGGTGGCCTGGTAGCTCCCGGAGTTGATGATGGTGATGGCGTCGCTGGTGGAGCCGGCAGTCACCGTTTGGCCGACTGTGAGGGTGACAGAGGCAACGGTACCGGCGAGAGGACTGGTGAGCTGCGCGTCGTTGAGTGACTGCTGTGCCTCGATCAAAGAGGCGGTGGCGGAGTCGACGGCCGCCTGGTCGGTGGCCAACTGCTGGGCGCTGTTGGAGGCCGTCCCGCTGGAGCCGCTCGTACCGGACCCTCCGCTCGTACCGGACCCTCCGCTCGTAGAGGTCCCTCCGGTGGCGCCGGTGGTGGTTCGGCTCGTACCGCCCGAGCTACTTGATGACCCTGATCCCGAAGCGCCGGTCGATCCCGTGCCCCCGGTCGATCCCGAGGGGCTGGTCGAGGCCAGTACCTGAGCCAAGGTCGTCTCGTCGCTGGCCACTGCCTTCTGATCGCTGGTAACTTGCTGTTGTGCGGCTAGCGACTGGCTCAGAGCAGTGGTGCACGCCGTTGGATCGCTGCCTGGTGAGGTGGTGGTAGTCGACGAGGGCGTCGTGGTCGAGGTGGTCGTCCCCGTCCCCGCGCACGCCGACTGAGCCTGGGCGAAAGCGGCCGCCGCCGTGGCTGCGTCGGCATCGGCGGTCTGCTGTGCTCCGACCACCGCCTGTTGAGCCTGAGCCAGGGTCGGCCCATTGCTCGCAGCAGTCACGAAGGCTGTCGTGGCCACGTTGGCGGTGGACGATCCGGTGCCAGTTGAAGACGATCCGCCACCGCCGGTCGAAGTGCTCGTACCGGACGACTGCGACGATTCGTCCTCGGCCAACCTGGCCTGGGCGGAGGTGAGGGTGGACTGGGCCGACGACACGTTCTGGGCCAGGGTCGTGGTGTCGAGAGAGGCCAGTGTCTGCCCCGCCGTGACCTGTTGGCCGACGGTCACGTTCACGCCCGACACCGTGCCGGCCACCTGAAAGTCGGCGGTGCCCTGGTTCACCGGATCGGCCGTGCCCGACACGGCGAGCGTCTGGCGAACCGTCGCCGTTGACACCTCGGCCAGTCGGTAGCCCGTTGCCCCCGACGCTCCGGTAGCCCAAAGGGTCACGCCGGCGACGATTCCGGCGAGGGCGAGCGCGCCGAGGCCAAACGTCCACCGTCGCCGGCGCGGTCCCGGACCGGATCGGTCAGCCACCAAAGCCCCCTCTCCCGAACCCGGTCGTGCAGGTCTGGCCTCCCGTTGACGTGATCCGGACGGTCGTGGCGCTGACCGCGCCCGTGGAGTCGCTGCTCCCGGCAGCGGTCACGCAATCACCGACGGCCAGATTGGTCGAGGCCGCCGCCTGATTCTCGCTGTAGGTCGTCGACGACGTGGTCTTGACGTTGACGGTCGTGGTCTTGGGCGTCGCCGGCTTTTTGCTCGACTTGGCATTCTTGGTGATGCTGGCCGAGGAGAAGCCGGAGATCACCAGGCTGGTCGGCGTGGCCGACTTCACCGTGCCGCTGGCGAAGCCCACATTGCCCGAGCCGCTGAATCCAGGGCGACGACCGCCAGCGGCACCCCCAGGTCGGGCGCCGGGGGATCCACCTGCTGGTCTACCTGACGCGCCGCTCGGACGGGTGCCGCCACCGAAACGACCGGAGCCTCCGGCGCCGCCGGCGTTGCACTTGCCCGCTGTCGGTTGGCTGATGGTCACCGTCTTGGCGGTGATCGTGCCCTTGGATGAGGAGCCGCTCACAGTTGCGCAGTCGCCGGCCACCGCCGAGGAGGATGGGACCGAGGCGACCTGGGAGAAGGTGGTTGAGGGCGTCCAGTTGACCGTTACTTGTCCGGTTTGCTGGTTCTGGACCTCCATGGACGAGCCGGTGATGGCCGCCACCGAACCCGAGGTGGGAGGAGAGAACGAGCCACCGCTTGGCGTCGTGGCTGCGCCTGCGACGCCGGCGAAGGCCAGGCTGGCAGCCAGGGTGACGCCAACGGTGGCTACCAGTACCGACCGACGGCAGAGGGTCTGCGGACATTTCATGGTGTGTTGCTCTCCTTCATTTCCGAAACGAGCTGATGGCATTTCTGAATCGACCTGACTAGACCAGTCGGGCTCGTTCTCATTCGCTCCGCAGCGCGTCGATGGGGGCCATTCGGGCCGCACGGGACGCGGGGTAGACGCCGAACACCAGGCCGATGGCGATCGCCACCACCAGGGCTCCGACGCTGGCTACGGCCGAGACGGCAATCGGGTAGCCGATGACGTGTGGGAGCAGCGCGGCGCCGACCACGGCGAGGATCGCCCCCAATGCCCCTCCGGCGAGCCCGAGCACCGAAGCCTCGAGGAGGAACTGACGACGGATCAGCGGCGGCGTGGCCCCCAACGCTTTTCGGAGGCCGATCTCCCTGATTCGCTCGGTCACCGACACGAGCATGATGTTCATCACGCCGATCCCCCCAACCAGCAACGAGATGGCGGCGATGCCTCCGAGCAGGATGGTCAGGGTGTGATCGACAGAGGTGGCCGTCGTCACCAGCGACGCTTGCGAAGCAATGGTGAAGTCGGCGTCTGAGGCCGTGGTGATCCCGTGGAGGGCCAAGAGCTCAGTGTTGGCTTCCTGATAGGCGGCGGACAGGGTGCTGCTCGAGGTGGACTGGATCAGGATCGAGCTCAGCGCCGTGGATCCGAAGAGCCGCTGCGAGGCGGTGGTCATGGGCACGATGACCTGGTCGTCCTGGTCTGATCCGGTTGACGACGACGACGAGGAGCCCACCGAGTTGAGCACCCCGATCACCGTCAAGGGGACGCCGTTCACATTGACGGTCTGGCCTACCGGGTCGACCCGGCTGAACAACTCGGCGGCCGTGTCCGACCCCAGGACGGCGACGGCTGTGTGGTCGGTCACGTCCTGGTTGACGATGAACCGACCCTGGGTCACGCTTCTGCTCCGCACCGTCTCCCACGAAGGCGTGGTGCCCACAACGGTGGATGTCCAGTTGCTCGACCCGGCGGTGAGTGTCTCCGAGGAGGAGAGGACCGGCGCAACGGCATTGATGTCCGGAGCCACGGTCTTCGACGACAGTGCCGCGGCATCGGCCTCGGTGAGGGTTGAAGCGGAGCCAAAGCCGCCGCGGATGCCGCTGGACGACGTAGAGCTTCCCGGCGAGATGGTCAGCAGGTTGGTTCCCAATGCATTGATCTGTGAGCTGATCTGATCCTGGGCGCCCTGGCCCAGACCGACGGTCAGGATCACCGCGGCGATGCCGATCATGATGCCGAGTACGGTCAAGCCGGATCGGAGCCGATGGGTTCGGACGGCCTCGAGCCCGGTCCTGAGAGTGTCGAGCCAACTCATGATGCGAGCTCGCTCACTGGGGCTATCAGCCCGTCGCGGATGCGGATGACGCGTTGGGCGACCCCGGCCACATCGGCATCATGGGTGATGAGCAGCAGCGTCCTGCCCGCCGCATGCAGCTCGTCGAGCAAGGCCATGATGTCGTCGGCCGACTTCGAGTCGAGCGCACCGGTTGGTTCGTCCGCCAGGATCAGATCGGGGTCGCTGACCAGGGCCCGGGCGATGGCGACCCGTTGTTGTTGGCCGCCGGACAGCTCGCCGGGACGGTGTTGGACCCGGTCTCCCAGCCCGACGCGCTCCAGCGCCTCGATCGCTCGCTCCCGTCGTTCGGCCCGACCCACCCCGGCATACGAGAGGGGCATCTCGACGTTGCGCCAGGCGGTCAGGGAGGGCAGGAGGTTGAACTGCTGGAAGATGAAGCCGATGCGGCGATTGCGCACGGAGGCCAGCGCCAGCTCGTCCATGTGGCTGACGTTCTCGCCGGCCAGCCAATACGTACCGGCACTGGGGACGTCGAGGCAGCCCAGGATGTGCATGAGCGTGGACTTACCCGAGCCCGACGGGCCCATGACGGCGACGTACTCGCCGTTGTTGATGGACAGGCTGACGCCCCGGAGGGCGGCAACGGTGAAGGCGCCCGTTCGGTAGACCTTGGTGACGCTGTCGAGCTCGATGACCGGGGTCTGGTCAACCACCGAAGCCTCCGCCCCCGGAGCCACCGAACCCGCCCGCCCCGCCTCGGAAGCGAGCTCCCACGGCGCCGCCGAACCCACCCGCGCCGGTTGTTCCGCCGCCGAAGAGGCTACGACCCCCTCCGCCGGCTGCACCGTTGAACTTCACCACCTCCTCGAGCACCTTCTCGCCTGAGGTGAGCCCGCTGGTGACCTGGGTCTCGCCGGCCGAGCTCACGCCGGTGGTGACGGCTCGGGAGACGTGGTTCCCGTTCTGGACCACCGTGACGGTGGACTGCCCGCCCGAATAGGAGATAGCCGCCGTGGGCACCTGGATCACGTTGTTGAGCTGCTCCACGACGATGGAGAGCGTGGCGGTCGATCCGGCATAGATCCCCGTCGGGCTGCCGGTTACGGCGATGGAGACGGGGAAGGTGGCCACTGTCGAGCTCGACGAGGCGATCAAGCCCACCGAGGAGACGGTGCCGTAGACGTTGGTGGTCGACCCGCTGGGGGTGATGACGACCTGGTCTCCTTGCTTGACTTCGCCCACCTGAGTGTCATCCACCGTCGCATTGACGATGAAACTGTTCGTGGAGATGACGACGATCTGCGCGGTCGACGAGGTCGAGGAACTGCTCGACGACGAGGACGACGAGCTGGCCGCGGAGGAACTGGCCAGGCCGCCACCGAGCCCGCCGGCTGATGCGCCGCTCGAACCGGTCGCGCTCGAGCCGGTCGATGCAGAGCCGGAACCGGAACCGGAACTATTACTGCTGCTCGACACCTGCTGACCGACGCTCAGGTCGACCGAGGCCACCGTGCCGGCGATGGTCGACGTCAGTGAAGCATTGGCCAGGTTGGTCTGGTCCGTTGTGAGCTGGGACTGCGCAGAGGTGACCGATGCCTGGTCCGAGGTGATCTGGCTCGAAGAGGCGTTGGCTGCCTGGTCGCTGGCCAACTTGGCTTGGGCTGCGGTCAAGGACGCTTGGGCTGAATTGGCCGTGGCCTGCAGGGCCGAGGGGTCAACGGTGGCCAACGTCTGGCCGGCAGTCACGGTCTGGCCGGCGCTCACGTTGACACCGGTGACCGAGCCCGAGACGCCGAAGTTCAGGTTGGCCTGCTGGGCCGGTGCGATGGTGCCAGACGTAGCGACCGTCTGTTGCATGGTCCCGGTGGTCACGCTGACCGTTTGGGTCGTGATCTGTAACCCGGGAGCGCCGGAGCTGCTGGTTCCGAGCCAGATGCCGATGCCGGCCCCGGCGGCAACCACAACCACGACGGCGGCCACGATGATGTTCCTTCGCCCGAACCACTTTTTCGGTGCGGCGCCGGCCTCACCCTCGACGATCGGGACCTCGGCGGTGACTTGGTCGAGGCTCGCGGGCTGTGGGGCTGGCAGGGAACCGCTGGACGACGTCCCCACTGATTCCGTCCTCACTGATTCTCCTCGTCCTGGACCGGTCGGCACTGGTGGCTTCCCACCGTGGGCACGTGCTTGTGCGCTCTTCAGGAAACCCGCTCAGAGTTGAGCCGAGGATCCTAAGAGCAGCCTCGGATCAACCTGTGAGCCCGCTTAGAAACCTGGCCAGCGGGCACATCGGCGCCTGGTGAAGCCACCACCAGACCGTCGGCAGACCGCGCCCGGCAGGGCGAGCGGGTATAGTTCGGTCCTGACCGTAAAACGGGTCCCGTGAGGCTCGAACGGACAGGAGGAGCAAGTGGCCGAACGCGAACGCAGTCACACCCGACCAAGGGGTGCTGTATTCGTTCCTCGTGCTCAGGTCATGTCGGCAGCCGACGTGCACCGGGCTGTGACCCGTATGGCCCACGAGATAGCGGAGCGGAACCGCGGTCTCCATGATCTGGTGCTGATCGGGCTGCAAACGGGAGGGATCGCCATCGCCCGGCGCCTGGCCGAGACCCTCGAGGAGGCCGAGGGGGCAACCATTCCCGTCGGTACCCTGGACGTCGCGTTCTATCGCGACGACATCGGCCTTCGCCCTGTCCTGCCAGAAGCGGTAACGGACATCTCGTTCGATCTGACCGGGACGACCGTGGTCCTGGTCGACGACGTCCTCTTTACCGGTCGCACTATCCGGGCGGCACTCAACGCCCTGGGCGAGTATGGCCGGGCTCAGGCAGTCCAGCTGGCCGTCATGGTCGACCGTGGACACCGCGAGCTGCCGATCCGCCCCGACTACGTGGGCAAGAACCTCCCCACCCGACGCGACGAGATGGTCGATGTCACCGAGGACGGCGTGGCCCTGGGCGACGTGGTGTCCCGGTGAAGCACCTGCTCGCCGTCGACGACCTGGGCCGGGACGGAATCGTCGAGGTGCTCCAGTTGGCCGACTCGTTCGTCGAGGTGGCCCAGCGGGCCAATCCGAAGGTGCCGGCCCTCCGGGGCCGGACCGTGGCCACGCTGTTCTTCGAGGACTCCACTCGAACCCGGGTGTCGTTCGAAACGGCGGCGAAGCGCCTCTCGGCCGACGTCCTCTCCTTCGCCGCCGGTTCGTCGTCGGTGAAAAAGGGGGAGTCGCTGCGGGACACGGTGGAGACCATCGAGGCCATGGGCATCGACGCGGTCATCGTCCGCCACTCATCCTCCGGCGCCCCGTTCCAAGTGGCCAACTGGGTGACCAACTCGAGTGTCATCAACGCCGGTGACGGGTGGCACGAGCACCCCACCCAGGCGCTCTTGGACCTCTATACCGTCCGCCAGGTCGTGGGGGACGAGAGCATGGAGTGCTTCGACGGTCTCCAGGTGGCCATCGTGGGCGACATCCGCCACAGCCGGGTGGCGCGGTCACAGGTCGCCGCTTACAGCGCACTGGGTGCCGAGGTGACCTTGGTGGCGCCGGCTACGCTCTTGCCCCCCTCGCTGGAAGGCTGGCCGATCGCGGGCACCAGCCACGATTTCGACGACGTGCTGGCCAAGGCGGCCGTGGTGTCGCTGCTCCGCGTCCAGGCCGAGAGGGGGAGTGCTGGCTTCGTCCCCAGCCTGCGGGAGTACACCGCCGGGTACGGGCTCACCCAGCGGCGGGCGGCGCTGCTCCGGCCGGAGGCGATCGTTCTCCATCCCGGGCCCATGGTGCGGGGGGTGGAGATCGCCTCAGAGGTCGCCGACCTTGCCTCCGCTCACATGACCCGCCAGGTGAGCAACGGGGTGGCCATACGCATGGCCGTGTTGTTCCTGCTGCTGGGTCAAGGATCGATCGCCGGCATCCGCGGCGGCCGGGCCCATGAGGATCACCCGGTGATGGACCACGAGGACCTGGGTCACGTGCAGGTAGACCACGAGGACATGGGCCACGAGCGGGTGGTCCATGAGGACATGGGCCACGAGCCGGAAGGCCAGAAGAACGCGGAGCCGAGCGACATGCACTACGAGGAGATCGATGGCTGAGCCCACGTTCGTGATCACCGGGGGAACGGTCATCGATGCCACCGGCGATCGGCGAGCCGATGTCCTCGTGTACGACGGTTTCATCCGGGAGGTGGCCGCTGGGCTCGATGTCCCGCTCGGGGCGACCGTGCTCGACGCCGATGGTTGCGTGGTCGCTCCCGGACTGGTTGACCTCCATACGCACCTCCGCGAGCCCGGGCGAGAGGAGGCGGAAACGGTCGAGACCGGTACTCGCGCCGCCGCCCTCGGGGGCTACACCGCCGTGGTGGCCATGCCCAACACGGAGCCGCCTCTGGACACAGCGGCGGCAGTCCGCCAGGTGCTCGAGCTCGGTCGGTCGGCCTCGGCTGAGGTGGCAGTGGCCGGCGCAATCACCGTCGGTCGATCCGGAGAGCGCCTGGCCCCCATGGCCGAGCTGGCCGACCTGGGCGTCCGTCTGTTCACCGACGACGGCGCCGGGGTCCAGTCGGCTGGCTTGATGCGCAAGGCGTTCGAGTACGCCCGGGGTATCGGCGTGACCCTGGCCCAGCACTGCGAGGACGGGTCGTTGGCCTGTGACGGCGCCATGCACGAGGGCGCATGGTCGAGCCGGCTGGGCCTCCCCGGGACGCCGGCGGCGGCCGAGGAAGTGATGGTGGCCAGGGACATCACCCTGTCCAGGCTCAGCGGCGCCCCCGTGCACTTCCTGCACCTGTCGACGGCGGCGTCGATCGATCTCGTGCGGCGAGCCAAGGCGGACGGTCTGGCGGTGACGGCTGAGGCGGCTCCCCACCACTTCACCCTGACCGACGCGGAGACGGCAGGCTACGACCCGGTCTTCAAGGTGAACCCGCCGTTGCGGCCGCAATCGGACGTAGACGCCGTCCGGGCCGGCCTGGCCGACGGCACCATCGACGCCATCGCCACCGACCACGCCCCCCATACACCCGAGACCAAGGACCTGCCGTTCGATCAGGCACCTCCGGGCATGCTCGGCCTGGAAACGGCGTTGGCACTGGCCATCACCCAGCTGGAACTGCCCTTGGCACGGGTCCTCGCTCTCCTCAGCTGGCAGCCGGCGGCCATCGCCGGGCTGGCCGAAGACCACGGCGGTCCGATCGTCGCCGGTGCTGTGGCCAACCTGTGCGTGATCGATCCCACCGAGACCTGGACGGTCGACGCCACCGCACTGGCCAGCCGCAGCCGGAACACCCCGTACGCGGGCCGGACCCTGACCGGGAGGGCCCGACACACGGTGCTGCGGGGTACGCCAACGGTGTTCGAATACGAGGCGCAACGATGAGCCCCGGACAAGCAACGATGAGCCCCGGACAATGAGCACTGACGCGCTGCTGGTCCTGGCCGATGGTCAGGTGTTCGAAGGTGAGGCCATCGGGTCCCAGCCCGTCGATGGCATCTCCACCGGGGAAGCGGTCTTCAACACCGTCCTCTCCGGGTACCAGGAGGTCCTTACCGATCCGTCCTATGCCGGACAGGTCATCGCCTTCACGTATCCCCACATCGGCAACTACGGGGTCAATCCCACCGATGAGGAGGCGGCCATCCCGCACTGCAACGGGATCATCGTGCGGGACATGTCCGAGCGTCCGAGCAGCTGGCGCTCGGCGGAGGCGCTCGAGCACTTCCTGGTTCGCCACGGCATCCCCGGAGTGACCGGGATCGACACCCGCAGGCTGACTCGTCACCTCCGGGACTCCGGCGCCATGCCCTGCGCGTTCGGCACCGCGACCGAGTCCGATCTCCTGGCTTCGGCCCGGGCTGCGGCACCCACCGACGGCCAGGACTTCGTCTCGCGGGTCACGACCAAGGAGTCGTACACGCGAGGCGACGGCCCCTATCGCGTGGTGGCCTACGACTTCGGAAT
>DASXMT010000602.1:0-7228 GCA_036495505.1 Acidimicrobiales bacterium
GGGTTGGCGCCAGTGGACAGGAATAGGAACAGGCCAGGAATAGGAATAGGAACAGGGCCAGGAGCAGGAATAGGAATAGGAACAGGCCCGCTGGTCGATTCCACCGTCGGCCTGCGCAACATTGTGCCCGACCGAGTCACCGGCTTGACGGTGAGGCGAACCGCCTGGGTGAGTCCGGCTTGAGAACTGAGTGCCCCGATCTGGGAGCCGTGCATCGGGCTCCTCAGGCTCCTTCCGGGAAACCGTGCCGAGAGTCGGGTACATCGGCGGCCATCGCATCGCTCTCCGCTGCCAGAGGGAACATGTCTGACGATGGTCACTGGGCCGAGGGTGGAGGACACCTCGTCCCGCGATCCTGATAGCCGTGTGGCCACGTCGTGAAGTTGCTGCATTTGGCCTCTGCGATCGACGGTGGCAGCTCAGCCTTCGTCAGGTTGGCGTAGTCCAGGTTCGCGATGGTCGAAGCCCACCCAGGACCCACCGCTCCTGCGTCCATACCCGCGTTCGTCGACACAAGCACCGTACCGACGAGCACCGCCGCCGATAGCACCACCGCTCTGGCGCTTCGCACTTGACTCGCCGCTCCCCTCTTCTTGGCCGTCCGGGAAGAGAGCACCGTACTGACACTGCCGAGGTCGACCATCAAAACGCAGGGGACCCGACAGACGGTCCTTGACCACGGCGAGAGCCAGTCGGTACCGTTCGAAACATCCCAGATTGCCGGGTACGGGGACCTTTGGGCGGCGCGGCCTCAACCATCTTCTTCAGCACCGTAGGAGTCCTGCCATGTCCGACAGCCCAGACCCCGCGGGTCCAGAGCCCGAAAGCCGTCCCACCGGAGGAGACCACCCGGACCTCCCGAAGGACTTTCCCGATGATCCCGCCGTCGCCGTTGTCCTCCACCAGCTACCGGAGTTCGAAACCGCCTACCTCGACCTGGTCGCCGCCTTCGATGATGCTCCGGGAGGACCGGCCGTGTTCACCGAGCTTGCCGACTTCGTCGCCTCCCGGCTGACCGCCATCGAGGACGACCGCCCCGTACTGGAACGAGCGATGGGCGCCCTCGAGATGGTGGCCGACGGCCAGGACGGAGAATCGGCCGAGCTGGTCGGGTACGCCTTCCTCGACAGCCTCTCATCCGTCGATCGTGATCGCATCCGGCCCTGGTTGGGCCCGAGAACCCGCTCGCTCCTGGACGAGCTCGAGGGCAGCCCTCGTCCCGGAGGCTTGCTGGGCGACGATCCCGAGTGGCTGAGCTGATCGAGGGGCCCGGCCGGCCGGCCCGCCCCGCAGCATCCCTCCGGGCCGCAGCTCAGCGCAGGGTCGCCCCGAGTGCCGACTCGACCGCCTCGATGCAGCGCGCTCGCTCGACACCCACCTCGTCATCGGTCAGGGTCCGGTCGAGGGCGCAGAACCGGAGGTGGTAGGCCAGGCTCCGAGTTCCCTCGAGAACCGAGTCCCCCCGGTAGACATCGAACAACTCGACCGACTCGAGCAGGTCGCCCCCGGCACTCTTCAATGCCGCCAGCACCGCCCCGGCCGGGACACGCTCGGGCACCACGAAGGCCAGGTCGATGTCCGCCGAGGGGAACCGGCTGACCGGACGGGCATCCTCCGATTGGCGGAGCACCATTGACGGATCGAGTAGGGAGCCGAGGTCCACATCGAGCCAACCGACCCGCAGCGGTCTCCCATCCGCACCCACCAGCCCGTACTGGCGCACGATCAGCGGATCGGCCTCGCCCAGCTCGCCGATGGCCGACAGCGGGTGTCTGGTGAACCGCAGGCTGGCACCGTCATGGGGCACGCCTTCCATGGTCAGGTTTTCGATGATCGCATGCCTGGTCGGGTGGGCCGCGCTCTCTCGTAGCCCGGGTGGTGGCCGCAGCTCCACGTTGTCGATCCTCAGCGCATCGACCAGTGCGTACCAGGCGGCCACCGCGGTGCGGGCATCGTCGCCCTCGCCGGCGAACACGACCGACAGGCGTTCGGTCTCGAACGCAGGCGGACCGTCCTCGGGGTCGACCGGCTCGGTCTCTGCCGGCTCGAACACGGTGCCCACTTCGAACAGGCGAAGCGCTCCCTGGCGCCGGTCGGCGTTGTAGGCCAGGGCTCGCAACAGGCCTGGGAGCATCGACGCCCGGAGGAAGCGCTCATCTGAGACCAATGGGTTGGTGACGGTGATCCAGGGATCGTCGATGCCGCTGAAGGCCTCGTCCGTCTCCGTCACGATGCTCGCCGTCCACGCCTCGTGGGCGCCCAGTCCGCACATGACGTCCTTCACCAACCGTCGCTCGCGTTGGCGCCGGGTCAGACCACCGGGCTGCGGCCACGCCGGCTGGCGGCGGGGCAGGCGAGAGTACCCGTAGGTTCGGGCCACCTCCTCGGCGATGTCGGCCTGACCGAACGGCTCGGGCCGGATGTCCGGCCGGAACGTTGGCACCGTGACCAGCAAGGAACCTGGTTCTGGTCCCGACTCTGACTGGATCTCCAGCGGCGCGAGGCGATCAGCCACCTCCGTCGCATCGAACGTGGTGCCCAAGAGGGCATTGATCCGATCCGCCTTCACCATCAGCTGAATGGGCACGGGAACGTCGCCCCGGACGTCGATCACTCCCGGAGCAACGGTGGCATCCGGTCCTGACGTGGCCGAGAGCAATTCGAAGAAGCGGTTCGCGGCCCGGTCGATGCCCTGGGGGTCAACCCCTCGTTCGAACCGCGCCGATGCCTCGGTCCGAAGGTTGAGCCGCTTCGAGGTCCGGGCGATGGCAATCGGAACGAAATAGGCGGCTTCGAGCAGCACCCGCGTCGTGGACTCCGATATCTCTGACGACTCGCCGCCCATGATCCCCCCGATGCCCACCGGGTCCCCGTTGGCGTCGCAGATCAAACAGTCCTGCCCGTCGTCGCCCAAGCCGGGCCCCCGTGTCCCGAGCTCCCGCTCCACCCCGTCGAGCGTGGTGACGACTTCCCCCGACCGGGCTCGTCGGACCACGATCCCCTCACCGGGGAGGCGATCCAGGTCGTAGGGATGGGTGGGTTGGCCCAGTTCGAGCATCACGTAGTTCGAGGCGTCCACCACGTTGTTGATGGGGCGCATGCCGGCCAATGTCAGCCGGCGGGCCAACCAGGCGGGCGACGGTCCCACCGTGACGCCGGTCATCACCCGGGCGGTGAAACGCGGGCACAGCTCACTGTCGTCCAGCCGGACCGAGGTCAGCGCGTCCACCGGCGGACCCTCGCCCGGGGGTGGAGTCGGGTCGGGAATGGCGAAAGGAATGTCCAGCCTGGCGGCCAGGTCGCGAGCCACCCCGGCGATGCTCCAGGCATCGGGTCGGTTCGCCTCCACGGCCACGTGGAAAACGACATCGCGCTGGATGCCCAAGGCCTCGACGAACGAGCGACCGGGCACGGCCCCCTAGACGCTGTCCAGAACCATGATGCCCTCGTGGTCCTCGGACAGGCCGAGCTCGCGGCCCGAGCACAGCATCCCGTTGGAGACCACGCCCTTCATCTTGCGGCGCCCGATGGTGAACCCACCGGGCAACACCGCGCCGACCGGGGCCAACGGGACCAGGTTGCCCACTTCGAAGTTCCACGCGCCGCACACCACCTCGACCGGCCCGGCGCCGGCGTCGACCACGACGCGGCGGATCCGATCGGCACCCTCGATGGCCGAGATCTCGTCCACCCTGGCCACCACGATGTCATCGAGGCCCTCGCCGATCGGCTCGATCCCTTCGACCACCAAACCAAGGTCGTCAAGGGTGGCGGCCAGGTCGGCCGGCTCCCCGTCGAACGGGGCGAAATCTCGAAGCCAAGAAAGGGGTACGCGCACGTCGGTCCTCTCAGAACTGGCGCAAGAAGCGGACGTCGTTCTCGGTCAGCACCCGCATGTCGGCGATGCCGTGGCGCATCTGGGCACAGCGGTCGATGCCGAAGCCGAAGGCGAAGCCCGTCCAGCGCTCAGCGTCGATGCCCACCGCGTCGAACACGGCGGGGTCGACCATGCCGCAGCCGCCCAGCTCGATCCACCCTGTCTGGGAACACGTCCGGCAACCCTCGCCGTGGCAGATGGTGCAGGTGACCTCGAACTCGGCTGATGGCTCGGTGAAGGGAAAGTACGCAGGACGCAACCGGGAGTGGATGTCCGAGCCGAAGTAGGCGGTGGTGAAGGTCTCGATGGTCCCGGCGAGGTCAGCGAAGGTGATGCCCTCGTCGACGACCAACCCCTCGATCTGATGGAAGACGGGAAGGTGGCGGGCGTCGGGCGTGTCCCGGCGATAACAGCGACCGGGCATCACGGCATGGATGGGAAGTCCGCCGTTCAGCACGGCGTCCTCCATGAGGTGGATCTGGACCGGGGAGGTATGGGTCCGGAGGAGAACCGTCTCCGGGGCCCCCAGGTCGAGGTAGAAGGTGTCCCACATGCCTCGAGCGGGATGCGCAGGTGGAATGTTCAGGGCCCCGAAGTTGTACCAATCGGTTTCGATCTCCGGACCCTCGGCCACGTCGAAGCCCATGCCGACGAAGACATCCTCGAGCTCGTTCTGGGTCTGGCTGACCAGATGGAGGTGGCCCCGAGCGGTCGGCGACCGGACCTCGGACACGATGATCTCGGTGAGGTCGAGCCGATCGGCCTGCCGGGCTGCATCCAGCTCGCGGAGATTGATGGTTCCCCGGCGCACAGTGAGCTGTTCCTCGATGGCCTGTCGGGCCTCTTGCAGCTGCTTGCCCCGGACCTTCCTGGTTTCGGGGTCCATGCTGCCCAGGGCCCGCTGGGCCAGGGCAAGGTCAGACTTCTTCCCGAGAATGGTCGTGCGGACCTCGTCGAGCTCAGCGGACGACGACGCCTCCTTGATCAGCACCTCGGCTTGGCTGACCAGCTCCGCGATGTCGCTCATGACGGGCCTCTTCCACCATCTGTCGTCTCGCCCGCCGGACGCGTTTCCATCTCCCGCAGCGTAGAACCCGCGGCGCCCGCGTCCGTTCGTAGCCCGCCGTGCTCGGCCTGATCACCATGCGGCGGCTGGCTCTCTACGCTCGGCCGATGGCTCTCCCCGCTCGGCGGCTGGCTCAGTCCGGCCTTTCGCCTTTGGCGGAGGACCTCGAAGCACAGCACGGCTGCCGACACGCTCACGTTCAGCGACTCCGCTCGACCAGCCATGGGAATGGTGACCGCCACATCGAGGGCAGCGAGCACCTCGTCGCTCAGACCCGAGGCCTCGTTTCCAAAGACGAGGGCCACCCGATCGGTCAGATCGACGTCGGCGTAGTCGACGCCGTCGCGCACCACCGTCCCCAGGGTTCGGAGGCCGAACCCCCCGAGTGTTTCGATCACGGAGTCCACCTCGCCCCCGGCTACGACGGGGAGGTGGAAGACCGAGCCCGCTGAGGCGCGAACCGTCTTGGGGTTGTAAGGGTCGACGGTGCCGTCACAGCACACCACACCGTCGGCACCGGCAGCGTCGGCCGTTCGGATCAGCGTTCCCGCGTTGCCAGGATCCCGAACGTCGCTGCACACCACCACCAAGTCGGCCTGGCGAAGCGAGCCCAGGTCTGATGGCTGAAAGCCCACGACGGCCAGAACCGGTTGAGGGGTGACCGTGTCGGCCACCCGCTCCAAGACCCCGGCATCGAGATCGAAGACCCGTGACCCTGTTTCGAAGGCCCGGGACGACACTGCCAGCACTGTGGCGTTGTCGCGCCCTTCGGGCGCGATGTACACCGATTCGACCGGTGCGCCTGCGTCGAGCGCGACCGACAACAGCTCCGCGCCTTCCACCACCATCGACCGCTCGCTCCACCGGAGGCTTCGCTTGCGGAGAAGTTGGCGGACACGGCGCACCCGCTGGTGCGAGTAGGCCAGCCCGGACTGGCTCAGGAAGCAGCCTCGGTGGCGGACTTCTCGGCAGCCAACGCCTCGTTGGCGACGGTCACCAATGAGGCGAACGCTTCAGGCTCGCGCACGGCCAGGTCGGCCAGCACCTTCCGGTCCACGGTCACCTCGGCGACCCGGAGGCCGGCGATGAACCGGCTGTAGCTGGTTCCGTTCAGCCGGGCTGCCGCGTTGATCCGCTGGATCCATAGCTGGCGGAAGTCGCCTTTGCGCGCACGACGGTCACGGTAGGCGTACTGCAGCGAGTGCATCACCTGCTCGTTGGCGGAGCGGAAGGACCTGCTCTTGTTGCCGTAATAACCCTGCGCCTGTTCCAGGACGGCGCGGTGGTGCTTCTTGGCGTGTACTGCGCGCTTCACTCTGGCCATTGGGGGACTCCTTTCGAAGGGGCGTATCGATGGTGGGAACGAGGATGCGGGCTGGCGAGCCGGATCCTCGTTTGGTGCATGTGGGTGGAAGGCCGGGAAGCCCGGCAGTTGGACCCCGCTGGGCTACCGACCGAGCAGCCGGCGGGTCTGCTTGAGGTCGCCGCGAGCAATGTCCGTCTCCCGCCCCAGGCGCCGAGTACGAACGCTCGACTTCTTCTCGAGGAGGTGGGAGCGGAATGCCTTTCGGCGGCGCAGGCGCCCGGTTCCGGTCACCTTGATGCGCTTGGCCGCGCCACTGTCGGTCTTCATCTTCGGCATGTCCGCTATCTCTCTTCTCGTGGTGTCTCGGTCGGGGCCGGAGCAGACTCGCTCGTCTCCGGTGCCGGCTGTGTTGCTGTCGATTCGTCTGGCCCCGCCGCTGTAGGCGCCGGTGCTCCTGGTGCTGCTGCAGCTGCCGCCGGTGTTGCTGGTGCCGCAGTAGCTGCCGTCGGTGCTCCTGGTGCTGCCGGTGCTGGTGCTGCTGGTGCCGCCGATGCTTCAGTCCCTGGAGCTTCCTCGGTCGCCGCCGTGGCCGGTGCTGCTTGATTTGCAGCCTTGTCGGCGTTCGACGACCTGGGTCCCCGGGAAGCGGCCGACTGCTTGGCTCGCTTGTCGGGAGCCAGGACCATGACCATGTTCCGCCCATCGAGGCGCGGAACCGACTCGGGCTTACCCATGCCATCCATCTGATCAGCGATGCGGTCGAGGATCTTCTTGCCCAGTTCGGGATGGAAGACCTCTCGGCCACGGAACATGATCGTGATCTTGACCTTGTGCCCTTCGTCGAGGAATTTGGCCACTTGGCGGGTCTTGGTGTCGAAGTCACCGGGACCGATCTTCGGCC
The DNA here is from genome assembly GCA_036495505.1 of Acidimicrobiales bacterium. GTDB lineage: Bacteria > Actinomycetota > Acidimicrobiia > Acidimicrobiales > RAAP-2 > DASXMT01. Next base: position 7,151 of record DASXMT010000602.1, read on the forward strand.
GGTACTTCATCTCCTTGATCCCTACGTGGACCGCCTTGCGACGCGATTCCTTGGCTCGTTGTGCCGCATCGAACTTGA
>DASXMT010000603.1:0-6771 GCA_036495505.1 Acidimicrobiales bacterium
GCGGTTCGAAGTCCCTAGACGGGTGTTGCAATCGATTGCTCGGGACTTACTGAGCGTTTACTGCCGGTCGGTACCGTGCTCTTGGATCCGCAGGCTGACGATCGGCTCGTGGGTTTACGACGTCAACGACCACAAGGAGGAGACAATGACTACGCCTTTCGATGACGTGACAGAAGTTGATCTCGGGTCCTCTCATCGGGACCCGACTCATGAGCGCAGGCGGTGGGGTCGGAATCGCTCCCTTCCCCCGTTGGCGAAGATTGTTCTCGGGTTGGCCGCGCTTGGCGGAGCCCTCGGAGGGTGGTCGGCGACAGCCGCAGCAAAGATCACGACGTCCACGAGATCGGAAACCGGATCGTTGACAACGCGGGTGATATCCGCGCCCATTGGTTACGAGGTCAGCAACCAGCCGGGAACGACAAACGGGCCCATCACACCTGCTGCCTTCGACACATTGGTGGGGGCAGGCTCGGCCAGATCGTTCGGCTTCGTCGACGGCTATGACGTGAACTACGACAGCACCGCCACGAGCGAGTCGATCGAGGTGACTCTCTTCTCGTTCCACTCCCCTGCTGGCGCAGCAGCATTCACCACTGCCGCCATGACCCAGTGGGAAGCATCGAGCCTCGCCCCGGCGAGGAAGACCATCCCGGCGATCCGGGGCTCCGTCGTCCAGGTCAGCACCAAGGCATTCGATGGCTACTACTTTGTGGATGCGTTCGCCCAGAAAGGCGCCACGATGATGGTCATCGAGTACGCAAACACCACCAAGCCGCGCGAACTACCCCACGGTCTCGAGTCCGCCGCCGTCTCGCAGTATGCACGGCTCCAGCCCTGAGACTTCGTTCGAGGAGGATCTCGATCCGTCAAGGAGCTCGGGCCGGAATTACTCGACGGCGTCGGGGCCGAAGTCTGCGTGTCCGGTTGCAGGTGCGGTGATGGGCCTCAACTGGCTGTCGCATGCGCTGTGTGCTGGTCGGCCGGAATAGCTCGGTCCCGAGCACCCTGCTGTCGCCGCCCGCGCCCTTGCCGCCACGCGGCCCACACCCGACCGACGGTGTAGGCGAAGGCGCTGATGGCGCCCACGAAGAACCCGATGGGCAGGTTCGTCTCGTAGGAGACGGCAATCGCGACCCACACGGTCACGAGCGCGAACAGCACCGATAAGCCCATCGCCACCGGGGGACGGTTGGTGAAGGACCGGGCGGCGGCGGCCGGGCCGATGAGCAAGCTGAAAATGAGCAAGGACCCCACGACGGGGACGGCCATGGTCGTGACCAAGGCCAGCACGACCAGAAAGGCGAGGTCCATCACCCGGGGGTTCACGCCACGGGCTTCAGCGACGTCGGGGGCGACCGAGGAGAGCATCAATGGTCGGTACAGGGCAATGATCGCCGCGATGCACACCCCGGCGATCACCACCGTCGGTCCGAGCTTGCTGGTGGAGACGCCGAGGACCTCACCGAAGAGCAGGGCGAAGATCTCGGAGGCGTACTCGGTGGTGCGCGACAGGAACAGGTCGCCGAGGGCCAACATCAGCACGATCGTGAGCGCGGTGGCCACATCGCTTCGGGCCCGCCGCCCCAGCCCGGCGATCATCCCGGCCCCGGCGAGGGCGAACAGGCCAAGGCCGACGATGGTGCTGGCGCCGATCAGGTAGGCCCCCGCCGCCCCGGCGAAGGCCCCATTGGGAAGGGAGTGCGCGGCGAAGGCTGCGCCGCGCAGCACCGTGAAGAACCCGACCACGCCGGCCACGATGGCCACGATGGTGGCCGCCTCCCACGCGTTGATCATGAAGTTTGCGAACATCAGCCCACCTCGACCGGTCTGACGGCCGTTGCCTGATCGTTAGAAGGCGCCCGTCGCCGATCCCCTCGGAGACGGGAGAAGATCCCCGAGGCGAAGTAGAGGACGAAGATGACGGCGACGATGCAGAAACTGACCGGCCAGCCGTTCCCGCCAGCCCAGACCGTGCTGTCGTAGGCGATCAACGTCCCCGCCCAGCAGGCGAACACGCCGACAAAGGCAGCCACCGCCATGGCGACCCCGGTGCGGGTCGCTACTCGCAGGGCGATGGCGGCCGGACCGATCAACAGGGCCGTCGAGAGGATCGCCCCGATCGTGACCGCGGACATCGACACCGCCAACGCCAGGGCCAGGAGGTAGCCGGACCCCACCAGGCGGACGGGCACCCCGCGTGCCGCGGCCAGCTCGTAGCTCACGGAGCTGAGCAGGAGGGGCCGGTACAGGACGGCTACCAAGACCACCGAGGCGACGCCGAGGGCGGCCATCACGACGGTGATGCCGGGCGGCAGGGTGAAGATGGACCCGAACAGCACGTTCACCGTCGCCCCGGTGGTGCTCGAGCTGATGGTGCCTTCGTACAGGAACAGGGCCGCCAAGCCCAGTGAGGCGCCGAGCACGATGCCGGTGGCGAGGTCGCGCCCTCGAGGTTTGCGTATGCTGATGAGTTCCATAACGCCGGCGGCGACCACGTTGAAGGCAACAAACCCGTAGAGGGTGGACGCTCCGACCAGAAATGCGGCGGAACCGCCGGCCGTTCCGATGTCCGAGAGGGCGTGCCCGGCAAACGATTGGCCCCGGATGACCGTGAATACCCCGACGATTCCTGACACGATCGCCGCGATCGCGCCGACAACCAGGGCGACCTGGACCGGCTCCGACGAGAAGAACCCCGGTTCGACGAGTGGTGACCAGAAGGTGGCGACGAGCATCACCCTCCCCGCAGAAAAGGGTCGGTATAGGTGTCACCGGCGTGGTGGGCCTGATGCTCGGCTCCCGAGACGACCAGCACCCGGCCCTGGACGTGGATCACCTCCACGTGGTGGCCGTAGAGTTGGCTGAGCCTCTCTGTTCGCACCACCTGGTCGGTCGTGCCCGATGCGGCCCGTCCGTCGGCCAGGTAGACGACGCGATCCATGACCGGCAACAGCGGGTTCATGTCATGCGCAGAAAGCAGGATGGCGATGCGCTGTTCGGCGGCGATGCGGGCCAGGAGCTCGACCACCTCCGCGGCGGAGCGGATGTCGAGGTTCGCCAACGGCTCGTCGAGCAGCAGCAGCTTGGGGCGGCAGATGAGGGCCTGAGCGATCATGACCCGCTGCTGCTCCCCACCAGAGAGGTTCCCGATCCGGGCGTCAGCGAACCGGGTAGCTCCGACCGCGTCGAGCATCTCGTCCACTGCGATACGACGCTTCGCAGCCGGTCTGGAGATCCCGAAGCGGTGCCCGTCGAGGCCGAGGCCAACCAGGTCCCGGGCCCGAAGGGGCATGTCCGCTTCGAAGATGATCTTCTGCGGGACGTAGCCGATCTGCGGATTGCGTCGTGACCTGGTTCCGCCGGCGACCTCGATGCGCCCGCCGCTCGGCGTGATCAAACCGAGGATCACCCGCAGCAGGGTGGTCTTTCCTGCTCCGTTGGAACCGATGAGCCCACAGAACCCGCCGGCCTCAACCGAGAACGACACTTGGTCGAGAACCGGGCGGCCTCCGAGCGACACGCTCACGTCCTCGACCCGAAGCACCGCGTCGGAGGCGCCCAAACCGCTGCCGTCTCCGAGCGACGGCTTTCCGGTTGATGCCACGAGGTCAGTCTTCACGATCACAGGTGCTGGGTGGAGGCACCGGTAGTGATGGCCTTCTTTATCGCGTTGACCTCAGCCATCATCCAGGACTGGTAGTTGTAGCCGGGAACGGGCATCGTCTCGTACACGCCGACCACCGGCACACCGGCAGCCAGCGCCGCCTGACGGATCGAATCCGTGAGCGGGTCGGTGACCTGTTGGTTGTAGCAGAACACCTTCACCAGACGCTTGGTGAAGAAACCCTTCTCCACCGACACGTCCTGGGGGGTGGGATCGGTGCCGTTCATGATGTCGGCCTGGAACTGGAAAGGCGTCCGGTTGTTGATCCCCATGGCCGTGAGCAGGTAGTCGGCGACCGGTTCGGTCGTGGCCGCCGTCGTCCCCGCGTCCGTGGCCTTGAACGCGGCGATGGCCTTGATCCACGGCTGAAGCGACGCCACGAACTTGGTCTTATTGGCCTTGAAGGTCGACGCATGGGCCGGGTCGAGCGCGGAAAGGTCGGACGCCAACGCCTGGGCGACGGCCGGCATCGTCTTCGGGTCGTACCACAGGTGCGGGTTCGCCGTGCTGTCCGGCAGCTCTAGTAGATGCTGCACGTTGATCATCTTGCGAGCAGAGTTCGGGGACGCCGAGGCAAGGGAGTCCATGAAGGAGTCGTAGCCGACCCCGTTCTCGATCAGCAGGTTCGCCTTGGCGATCTTCTGACCCACGCTCGGCGTGGCCTCATAGGTGTGCGGATCGGTGTTCGGGTTCGAGTCCACCGAGTACACGCTCACGTATCTGCCGCCGATCTGTGACGCCACGTTGCCGTACTGGTTCTCCCCTGCCACCACCGCCACCGTGCTCGTGCTGCTCGCCGCGGCGGGCGTCGACGAGGAGACCGACACGGCGGTGATCAGCACCGCTCCGAGCCCCACCATCGCCGCTGCTGCCCTCGCAAATCTGAACATCGTCCTCCACGTTCTTCCATGTCATCGTCGGCGTCGCCGACACGGTCCCTACCGACCCTCTTCCAAGCTCGAGGCGGACCGCGCACCAAGCTTGTCTGGATCGGTTTCAGATAACCTACCATATCTGGAATGGTTGCAAATACACCGGAAGAACATGTCAGCTTCCATTCATGGCTTGTTCCTTATATAAGGATGCGCTAATGTATGGCGGTGGTTGATACGAAGGCGCCTGACCAGCTGGCCGGAGCGGTGGATCTGCTCAAGGCCCTCGCATCTGCGACCCGCTTGGCCACGGTCGTCGAGCTCGGTGAGGGGCCCCGTTGCGTCCACGAGTTGCAGACGTCGCTCCAAGCCGCCGGACGAGCGGTGAGCCAGCCACTGCTGTCCCAGCACCTCAAGGTCCTGCGCGAAGCCGGCCTGGTCACCACCACCCGGCGCGGTACCGAGATCACCTACCAACTGGCCGACGCCCATGTCGGTCACATCGTCAACGACGCCATCCGGCACTCTCAGGAGGAACACCCATGAGCACTAGTCATGTCGAGCACGCCGACCACACCCACGTTCACGGTGAAGGCTGCGGGCATGTGGCCATCCCCCACGGCGACCATATCGACTACGTCCACGACGGGCACCTTCACGCTGCCCACGACGGGCATTTCGACGAATGCACCACTGAGGGCCACGCCGAGCACCCCGGACACGATCACACCCACGGAGAAGGCTGCGGACATGTCGCCGTCCCCCACGACGACCACGTCGACTACCTACACAACGGGCACCGGCATGCCTCCCACGAAGGCCACTGGGACGACCACTGACCTCCGGTACTGACGCAACGGTGATCGCCGACGCTGACGGTCAGGAGCGCAGAGCGCCCCAAGAGCGCTCGACCCGGCAGAAGCGCGCCCTCGCCTCCGTCTTGGAAGCCTCTGACGGGTTCCGCTCCGCTCAAGAACTTCACGCCGAGCTCCAAGCCCAAGGCGAGAACATCGCCCTCACCACCGTTTACAACCAAGTCCGGGCCCTCGCCGACGCCGGCGAGCTCGACTCCCTGCGAACCGACGACGGCGAAACCCGCTACCGCCGTTGCGCCAGCGACGACCACCACCACCACCTTGTCTGTCGCCATTGCGGCACCGCCATCGAAGTCGAAGGACCAGAGGTCGAACGCTGGGCCACCAAGACGGGCAAGGACCACGGTTTCATCGACGTCACCCACACCGTCGAGATCGTCGGCACCTGCCCGAACTGCGCCCCCCTACCCAAAGGGCCAGTCGGTACTTCTCGGACCGTTGACGAAATTTCCTAGGGCAGGTCCCGATGGCGTGCCATTGCCAGGGCATCACTGACGGGATGCCCGAGGGCGGCGGCCTGGTCCGGAGGGGTCCGGGCACGGGCCAGCACCATCGCGCCCCTGCCGGGCCTCGGTGGACCACCATGGTGCCATGAGCGATAGCGAGCCCTTGCCGGGCCGGATCGGGACGAGCCGGCTCGAAGCCTTCAGCGATGGGGTGATGGCCGTCATCATCACCCTCATGGCGCTCGAGCTCAAGGAGCCACTGGGGGACGGCTTTTCCGCACTGGGCCATCGGGTGCCAGCCTTCCTTATCTACATCCTCAGCTTCGTTTTCATCGGGATCTACTGGAACAACCACCACCATCTCCTGCGGGCGACCCCCAACATCGGTGGCGGGGTGATGTGGGCCAACTTGCACCTGCTCTTCTGGCTGTCGTTGGTCCCGGTGGCAACCGAGTGGGTCGGCACCTCCTACCGAAGCACAGCTCCGGCAGCCACCTACGGAGCCGTGGCCCTGGGAGCAGCGTTGGCCTACTACGTATTGGTGCGCACCATCATCCGGGTCAACCCGGGCTCGACGGTGGCCGCCGCCATCGGCTCCGACACCAAGGGTCGGATCTCCATGTTGCTGTACAGCGCCGGCATCGGCTTGGCCTTCCTCAGCCCCTGGATCTCCTACGGCCTGTACGCCGTGGTGGCGGTGATTTGGATCATCCCCGACCGCCGACTCCGCTGGTAACCAACTTCTGGTCCTCCACTCGGCCCACCGGTGGCTGCAGTCCCCCCAACCGTGAGCGCTGATTCCCCGCCCCGCGTGGACGACGCCGTTAGAGCGGGCAACCGGGTCTCGGCCGAGGACAACCGGGTCTCGGCCGAGGACGCGCATGGTGTGTCGCGGACTGGGCATGAAATCATGC
>DASXMT010000604.1:0-9060 GCA_036495505.1 Acidimicrobiales bacterium
GCGGGCAGACGGCGGTCGCGGGGCCGGAACCGGGTGCCCACCCCCACCGATCCGGAGATGACCGAGGTGAGGATGCCCGCTCGCGAGGCGTCGGCGATGACCGCCTCCACCCCCGACCAGGTGGCGATCTTGGCTGCGGCCAGCTTGGAGGCCATCCCTCCGCTACCGGCCTGGGATCCGGGCCCGCCGGCGATCAGTTCGAGCTCGTGGTCGATCTCCACTACCTCTTCGATGAGCGTGGTCTCGGCCGTGAACCTCGGGTCGCCGGTGAGCAGTCCGAGCGTGTCGGTCAACAGCACCAGCAGGTCGGCACCGACCAGGTGGGCGACCAGGGCGGCCAGCCGATCGTTGTCGCCGAACCGGATCTCCTCGTCGGCCACGGCATCGTTCTCGTTTACCACGGGGACGATGCCCAGATCGAGCAGGCGGCCCAGAGTCTGTCGGGCGTGGAGGTACTGGCTCCGGTGGACGAAGTCGAGCGGGGCCAACAGGACCTGGCCGGCGATCAGCCCCAGGCTGGCCAGGTTGTCGCTCCACACCCGCATGAGCTGGTGCTGGCCGACGGCGGCCACGGCCTGCAATGTGGCCGGGTCCGAGGGTCGGGGGGCACCCTCGGCCAGGGTCCTCCAGCCGGCGGCGATGGCTCCCGAGGTGACCACGACCACGTGGTGCCCGTCGGCCCGCACCCGGGCCACCTCGGCGGTCAGCTTGGCGATGGCATCGCCGTCGATGGCGCCGTCCTTCGTGGTGAGCGAGGACGAGCCGATCTTGACCACCACCGTCCGGGGAGCGCTCAAGACCGACGCTTCCTGCGCCTCTGGGCATCGCCGGTGAACTCGGGCTGGTCCCGGTACCACGTGAACGAGAGGCCCCCGATGTGCACGAGATCGCCGTCCTTGGCACCGGCCCGGGCCAGCAGGCGGTCAACGCCGAGCCGGCGGAGCCGATCCTGGATGTAGGCGGCCGCTTCATCGGTGGTGACGTCGCTGAGCGAGACGGCGCGCTCGGCCCCCTTGCCGATCACGGCGAAGACCCCGTCGTCGACCTTGTCCACGATGATGCCACCGGGAAGGGGCCGGTGGATGACGATGGTCCCGTCTCCTTCGGGCACTGCATCCCGGGCCTCGGTCACCAGGCGGGACAGGGCGCCGAGCAGCTCGGGGATGCCCTGCCCGGTCACCGCCGAGATCAACAGGTCGGGGGAGAGCGTCGCCGGCTCGCTCTGGTGGGTCGATCCGGGAAGGTCGAGGGTCCCGGCTGTGCCGGACATGTCGGCCGTCCCGGCTGTGCCGGCGGACATGTCGGCTTTGGAACCGACCACGAACCGGGGGCGGTCGAGCAGCTCGGGGCGGTAACGACCCAGCTCGTCGAGCAGCACCCGACCCTGCTCCTCGGGGGAGATGCCCGTCACCGGCTCCAGCTCGAGCAGCACCAGGAGGACCCGGGCCCGGGTGACGTGGCGGAGGAATCGGTGGCCGAGGCCCTTGCCGTCAGCCGCGCCCTCTACCAACCCGGGGATGTCGGCCACGGTGAAGTTCACGTCATCGGCGGTGCGCACCACGCCCAGGTTTGGCTCCAAGGTGGTGAACGGGTAATCGGCGATCTTCGGCTTGGCCGCCGAGATGCGCGAGATGAGGGTGGACTTGCCCACGTTGGGAAAGCCGACCAGGGCCACATCGGCCACCAGCGCCAGCTCCATGTCGTACCACTGCTCATGGCCGACCTCGCCCTGTTCGGCAAAGGCCGGGGCCCGACGCCGGTTGCTCAGGAACGACGCGTTCCCCCTGCCTCCCCGACCACCAGCGGCTGCCATCCAGCGGTCGCCCGGCCCCACCAGATCGGCCAGCACCGTCCCATCGCTGTCGGAGATCTTGGTCCCCACCGGGACGAGCACCTCGAGATCGACGCCGCGGGCTCCGTGCTTCTTCTTGCCGCCGCCATGACCACCGTTACCCGCCCGCCGGTGGGGGTGGTCCCGAAAGGCCAGGAGCGAGGACTGGTTGGTGGTGGCCACCAGCCACACGTCCCCTCCTCTGGCACCGTCGCCGCCGTCTGGACCCCCCTTGTCCACGTGCGCCTCTCGCCGGAACGAGACCGCGCCCGCTCCCCCGTCGCCCGCCTTCACGTGGATCTGTACCTCGTCGACGAAGCCGGGCATTCCGTCGATCCTAGGGCCAGGACCACGTCGTTCCTGCTGACGAACGATGCGCGCCGGCCAATCGGATCCTCTGGGTACCGCCGGATCGCCCGGTTCAGGCCTCTTCGAGCAGGTCCCGACGCAGGTGTTCCATGGCCTCGACCACACCGAGTCTCTCCTCCAGTGCGTCGTAGCTTCCGTGCTCGGCCCGCACCGCGCCGAGGAACTGCTCCATGGTCTCGGGGACGGCGTGGAGGATGGCTGGCGCGAACTGCTCGACGACGTCGGCCACGTCGGCATGCTCGGCCTTCAGGCGAGCCAACAGCTCGTTCATGGCTGGTCCGGAGAGGGCGTAGTCCTCGGCGATCACCGCATCGGGCACGCCCAGGAAAGCCAGGATGAGGGCGGACAGGACCCCGGTCCTGTCCTTGCCCGCGCTGCAGTGGAAGACGGCGGGAAGGGCGCCCGGTGCAGCCAGGATCTCGATGGACTGCTTGAGCACGGCTGTGCCGCCCGACAGCATGTCGGCATACCGGGCAGCCACGAACGAGGCCTCCGCCCACGACGGCAGCTCCTCGGGAGAGGGCAGGACATCGGTGAGCGGCAAGCTGTGGTAGGCGACCGGCAGGGCGTCGACAGGGAACGACCCACGTTCTTCGACCTCGTCGCGGGTGCGCAGATCGATGACCGTGGCCAAGGACAGGTCGCGCAGCAGCGAGCGATCGTCGTCGCTCAGCCGGCTGAGCCCGTCGGCCCGGAACAAGCGACGCCACCGCACCCGACGGCCGTCAGCGACGCGGTACCCACCCAGGTCGCGGAAGTTCACACATCCTTGGATGGGAAGTCGGCGGGAGGGATCACCGCCGGCAGGTCCAGTGGAGACGCCGGTGCTCTCTCTCGAGGTCACGAGCGGGAGCTTACTGGTGGTTACGAGCCCGGTCAGACCCGAGGTCAGTCGGCGGTGACCACGTCGACCAGCTTGCGGCCCTTGCGGTGGCCGAACTGCACGGTGCCGTCGGCCAGGGCGAACAGGGTGTCGTCGCCCCCACGGCCCACGTTGATGCCGGGGTGGAACTTCGTGCCCCGCTGGCGGACGATGATGGCGCCCGCCTGCACCGAGGTGCCGCCGAAGGTCTTCACACCAAGGCGCTGGGCGTTCGAATCGCGTCCGTTTCGGGTGGAACCGCCACCTTTGGTCTTGGACATGGCAATGACTCCTTTTGCGGGTCGGTCAGCTCGCCGACGAGATCGCGGTGATCTCGATGGTGGAGTACCGCTGGCGGTGACCCCAGCGCTTGGACTGGTTCGACTTGTTCTTGTAGGTGAAGCCGCGGATCTTCGGGCCCTGCTCCTCGCCCACTACCTGGGCGGTGACCGACGTGCCAACCAGGGCCTCGGGGGTAGCCAGGACGGTGTCGCCGTCGACCACCATGATGGGGCGGAACTCAACCTCGGTGCCGGGGCCCTGCCCCAGCAATTCCACTCGGAGCTGCTGGCCCTCGGCCACCCGCTCCTGCTTTCCTCCGGTCTGGATCACGGCATACATAAGAGCGACACTCTACCAGCTGGGGACGAAGGCGCCGGAGACAACCGGATCACCCCGAGGGAATCAGAGCTCCCTCTCGTCGAAGATGATGCCGCGACCGGCGCAGACCTCACAGATGGTGGACATCGACTCGATGAGGCCTTCGGACACCCGCTTCCTGGTCATCTCGACCAGGCCCAGCTCTGAGATGTCGAACACCTGGGTCCGTGTCTTGTCCCTGGCCAGGGCGGACCGCAGGGCGCTCGACACCTTGTCCCGGTTCTCGCGGATCTCCATGTCGATGAAGTCGATGACGATGATCCCACCGATGTCCCGCAACCGCAGCTGGCGGGCCACTTCTTCGGCCGCCTCCAGGTTGTTGCGGTAGACGGTCTCCTCCAGGTTGGTCTTCCCCACGTTCTTGCCCGTGTTGACGTCGATCACCGTCAGCGCCTCGGTCCGGTCGATGACCAACGAGCCGCCCGAGGGCAAGAAGACTTTCCGGTCCAGGGCCTTGTGGAGCTGCTCGTGCACGTGGAACCGCTCGAAGATGGGCAGCGGCTCCTCGGCCGGGTCGTAGTACTCGACGCGATCGGCGAGCTCGGGGTTCACCGCGCCCACGTAGTCGCGGACCTGCTCGTAGAGGGTCAGATCATCGATGACCACGGCCCGGTACTCACGGTTGAGCTCTTCTCGGATCACCCGCACGGCGATGTCCGGCTCCTGGTAGAGCAGGGCGGCGCCGGTGCCCTTGATGGCCTCGGCGGCGATCCCCTCCCATTCGCCCACCAGGCGCTCCACGTCGTGGCTCAGCTCCTCGGCGCTGGCCCCGGCCGCGGCGGTGCGGACGATGAGCCCGTGGCCCTTGGGCCTCACCGCGTCGACGATCTTGCGAAGGCGCTTGCGCTCGCCGTCGTCGAGACGCTTGGAGATGCCGTAGGCGGTGGAGTTGGGGACGAGCACCACGAAGCGGCCCGGGAGCGAGACCTCCTGGGTCAGGCGCGCCCCTTTGGCCCCGATGGGGTTCTTGGTCACCTGGCACAGGATGGTCTGGCCGGGCCGGAGGACGTCCTCGATCCGGGGCTGGCCGGAGGCTCCTGACTCCACGTCGTCGGTGTCGTAGCGGACGTCACCCCGGTAGAGGACGGCGTTCTTGGGTGTCCCGATGTCGATGAAGGCGGCCTCCATGCCCGGAAGCACGTTCTGCACCCGGCCCCTGTAGATGTTCCCATCGATCTGGGTGTCGTCATCGGTGGCCCGGGACACGTAGTGCTCCACCAGCGTTCGCCCCTCGAGCAGGGCGATCTGGGTCAGATGCGGCTGCACGTGCACGGCGATCATGTACCGGCCGACGGCCTTGCCCCGACGCTCGCGGCCCCCTCGCCGGCTCGAGGCCCTGTCGCCCTCAGCGGACCCTTGGCCGTTGTCGGCGCCCGTCTGGGCCTGCGGGCCCTTCGGCGCCGGCGGCCGCTTCGTCTCGGCCAGTGCGGTGCCCGGCTCGCCCGATTTGCGGGCGAGATCGCGCCCTCCGCCGTTGTTCGCCGGGCGGCGGCCGTTCCCCGACCGTGTTCCTCCGGCGGTTCCTGCGGCTCCTGCGGCTCCTCCGGCGCTGCGGGGGGCCGGCTCGGGGTTCACCACCGGTGTTCCCGGGCGGGTGTCCCCGATCTTGGGCCGCGAGAGAGGCCCGGACGGTACCGGAGCCGTCGGGCCGGCGGCCTCTCGGACCTGGTCGGCGGATGAAGCACTGCCACCAGCGTGGATCCCTCGGGAGGCGCCGGTGGTGACCGAAGCGACCGCCTCGCCCTCGTCACCGGTGCTCTCGTCGTCACCTGCCTCGGGTACCCCGGATCCCTCGGCGCCAGAACCGACGCCCGCTCCCCCGGCGTTGGCCCCGGTACCACTTCGACCACGCCCTCGGCCGCCCCGAGACCCGCGCCGTCGCCGGTTCTGGCCGGTCCTCGGTGCCCCGCTGGGACTCGAGCCGTCCCCGTCCCCATCCGTGGAGGTCGACGGGGCAGGGTCGCTCGAGCTGCTTACTTGGGGGCGGGGGGTGCTATCACTCGCTTCCGTCGCACGGACGGCGTCGTTCTCGATGGGCGCGGTCGACGGCCCCGGCGTCTCGTCCGGGGTCTCGACCGGCTGCCCGGTTGCTTCTGACATCGAATTCCCTTCTCATACTGTTCACGATGCACGCACGCTGGCGTACACGGCGCGGTCGGGTTCCGACGGGATGGCCCGAAGTGCAAGGGGCTCCCATCGGGCGCCGTCGCGCTCGATCCACTGTTGCGTCCTACAGGCCCGGTCGAGCACCGGCAGGGTGCCGATCTCGTCCTGACCCACTCCGGTCCTGCCTGTCCTAGTGCCGTCCCAACCCGGGGATCGGCCCACGGCCACGAGCCCGGCGACCAGTTCGCGAGGCCTGACCCCTCGTGGTTGGGTCACCAATTCGGCGATGAGCTCCACCCCAGGCTGGTTCCCTCGGTCCAGGCCCCAGCCCACCAGGGCATCCTGGTCTGTCCGTTCAGGAACAGAAAGAGCAAGGACCGACGGACGGAGGTCGTCGTCCGCCTCTCGTCCTTTGCGCTCCCGACGGATCGGGACCACCGATGCCTCCAGCAAAGCGGCCGTGCGCTCGGCCAGGGCCTCCCTGGTCACATCGGTGAAGTTCATCACCCATGAGCAGGAGGTCACCTGCTGCTGGAGCGAGCCGGACTTCGGGTCCACCACCGCCGACTCGCTCACGGTGATTCCCTCGGGAAGGAGGGGCGTGAGCTGGGACGGAAGGCCGTACACGTCCACGGAGGCCGTCTCCGGTCGACCAGGATCGAGGGCGACGTCCAGATACTCGGCGATCGACTCAGCGCAGGTAGGGAGGGCAAACCCGAAGCTGAGCTGCGGGCGGGGCGAGAATCCCTCGGTGTAGGCCAGAGGGAGGCGGGCCTTGCGCAACGCCCGCTCCCACATCCGAGCCACGTCTCGTTGGCTGGTGAAGCGCACTTTGCCCACTTTCGAGAAGCGGAACCGGATGCGCACTTCAGCCTTTCCCTTCTCCCACCGAGATGGCGGGACTCGCGTCGGCCGAGGTAGCCGAGCCGGCGCCGACTGGCGCCGTAACCAGAAATCGTACCGGTACCTGACCCCCGGTGGAGAGATCTTGGCCCGTGCCCTGGCTTCCGCCGGCCGGTGGCACCGCTGATGCCACCACGTGCTCGATCCCGAAACCGGTGCAGGCGCCACAGTCGTAGCAGGGCGTCCAGCGGCAATCTTCCAGGCCATGGGCATCGAGGGCGTCCCTCCAGTCCTGCCACAGGAAGTCCCGGTGCAACCCGGCCGAGATATGGTCCCAGGGCAGGGCCTCGTCCTCGAGCCGATGGCGGTACACCGCCTGCTCCAGCGAGAGGCCGTGGGCGGCCAGGGCGTCGGTCCACAGCTGCAGGTCGAAGTGCTCGGACCACTCCTGGAAGGTGCCGCCGGCCCGCCAGACATCCTCGATGACGGCTCCGGTCCGCCGGTCGCCGCGGCTGGCGATCCCTTCCACTGCGGTGGCTTTGGGATCGTGCCAGCGAATGGTCAGCCCCCGGACCCGACGGGCTGCCTCGCGGAGAAGGTTGACCTTGCGGCTCAGCTCCTCCACCGTGTTCTGACCGAACCACTGGAACGTGGTCTGGACCTTGGGGACGAATCCGCCCACCGAGGCAATAACCGTCACGCTGTTGTGGTAGCGCTTGCCGATCTCCACGCACTGGCGGGCCAGGGTCACGATGCCCAGCGTGTCCTCGTCCGTCTCGGTGGGCAGGCCGATGAGGAAGTAGAGCTTGACCCGTCGCCATCCCTGGCTGAAGGCGGCATCCACCGCAGCGTAGAGGTCCTCTTCGCGGATGAGCTTGTTGATCACCTGGCGCATCCGCCAGGTGCCCCCCTCGGGAGCAAAGGTCAGCCCCGTCCGGCGCACCCGCTGGATCTGTGCGGCGGTTCCCACCGTGAACGCGTCCACGCGCAGGCTGGGGAGGCTGACCGATACCTGTCCGGAGCACGACGGATCATCGATGATCGACGTCACCGTGTCCTCGATGCCCGAGTAGTCGGCACTCGACAACGAGGTCAGGGCCACCTCGTCGTAGCCGGTTCGGTCCAGGCCGCGGCTGACCATGGTGCGGACCTGTTCAGCCGGACGCTCGCGGACCGGCCGGGTGATCATCCCGGCCTGACAGAAGCGGCAGCCCCGGGTGCACCCCCGGAACAGCTCTACATTCAACCGGTCGTGGACCACTTCGATGAGCGGCACCAACTGCTGCTTCGGGTAGGGCCACGCACCCAGGTCCGGGATGGTCCGCTTCTCGACCCGCTCGGGGGTCTCGGCGAAACGGGGCACCGTCCCGACCAGCGCAGGCAGGCTCCATCCGGCTGGGTCGTCCCGGGCCGCTTGGCCTTCCTGGTCTGCTTCTCCTTCCTGCTCCGACTCCCCCACCTCTGCATACTCGGGCCGGTAACACCACGGGACGTAGACCCCCGGCACCTGGGACAGGGCACGCAGAAGCTCCTCACGCGTGCCGGACTCGGCATCGCCGCCCTCGATGGGCCGGTCAGCCTTCCAGGCGGCCAGCACCTCGTTGATCTCGCCGATGACCTCCTCGCCGTCGCCCAGCACGAAGCAGTCGACGAAGTCGGCCAGGGGTTCTGGGTTGAAGGCGCAGTGGCCTCCGGCCACCACCAACGGGTCCTCGAGAGAACGGTCGGCGCTGCGCACCGGCATCCCGGCCAGATCGATCAGGTTGAGGACGTTGGTAAAGGTCAGCTCGGCCGAGAGGTTGAAGGCCAGGACATCGAAGGCTCGGGCGGGCAGATGGTTCTCCAGCGAGAAGAAGGGAATGCCGTGGGCCCGCATCTGCTCTTCCATGTCCACCCACGGTGCGTACGACCGCTCGGCCACCGCGTCGCTGCGCTCGTTGAGGATCTCGTAGAGGATCTGGAGCCCCTGATTGGGGAGCCCGATCTCATAGGTGTCCGGATAGACAAGGAGCCAGGCCACGCTGTCGTCGACATGCTCGGGTGACTGTGCGCCCAACTCACCGCCGATATAGCGTGCCGGCTTGGTGACCTGGGACAAAAGCGGTTCGATCCGCGACCAGAGAGACTCCATCTGGCCCTCAGCTTAGGACGAGTGGGGGGAACCTCTCGCCTTGTGGGCCTTGGTGGTACGGCTCGTGGCCTTGTAGGCCGCGCCCGTCCCGGTCGCCGTGCCGGGCGTCGTGTCCGTGCCCGGAGTCGTGTCGGTGGTGGGCGGTGTCGTGGTGGGCGGTGTCGTGGCAGGCGTGGTGGTGGAGTCGGGGACGGTCGTGGCGGAGCCGGCCGTGGTGGTCGTCGTCGACCCGGGTGCGGTTGTGGTGGTGGTCGAGGG